>JBKJSW010000426.1:0-2895 GCA_046595765.1 Ahniellaceae bacterium | reverse complement strand
TCCATGGACGGCCGGGTGGTCGCGAGGGTCGGCGGCGCCAGCGCCCCCAGCGTCGCGCTTGCCGACGTAGCCGCCGCGGCCGAGGCGCGCGGCCTCAAGCTGCCGCTGCTGGTGCGCTTCGCCGACGTGCTCGGCGATCGAGTCGCGAGCCTGCAACGCGCATTCGCCGAAGCGATGGACGAATGGGAGTACCGCGGCGGCTATACGCCGATCTATCCCATCAAGGTCAACCAGCACGCCAACGTTGCGGGCGAACTCGTGGATCGCGGCGGTGCGTCGTTCGGGCTCGAGGCGGGCTCCAAGCCCGAACTCGTGGCGGTGCTGGCGCTCGCCAAGCCCGGCAGCACCGTCATCTGCAACGGTTACAAGGATCGCGAGTACCTGCGGCTGGCACTGATCGGGCGCAAGCTCGGTCTCAAGGTCTTCATCGTGATCGAGAAGCCGGGCGAAGCGCGCATGGCGCTCGAGGAAGCCGCTCGGCTTGGCGTCACGCCACTGTTCGGCGCGCGCATGCGCCTGGCCAGCATCGGTGCTGGCAAGTGGCAGAACACCGGCGGCGACAAGGCCAAGTTCGGCCTCAACCCGCGCCAGCTGCTCGACCTCATCGCGGAACTGCGCGCTGCCGACCGTCTCGACTGCCTCAAGCTGCTGCACTTCCACATGGGTTCGCAGATCTCGAACGTGCGCGACATCGCCGGCGGCATGCGCGAGGCCACGCGTTACTTCGTGGAGCTGGCGCGCGACGGCATCGTCATTGAATACATGGACGTCGGCGGCGGTCTTGGCGTCGACTACGAGGGTACGCGCTCGCGCGGCGAATGCTCGATCAACTACAGCCTGGCGCAATACGCGGGCAACATCGTGGCGCCGCTCGCCGAAGCCTGTGTGCAGTACGGCCTGGCGCCGCCGCGGATCCTCACCGAGTCCGGACGTGCGCTCACCGCGCACCACGCCGTGCTGATCGCCAACGTCAGTGCGGTGGAGCGCGCGCCGGAAGGCGCCATTGGCGTCGGCCACGATGCCGAGGCGCCAGCAATCCGGCACCTGCGCGAGATCGTCGAGGAGATCGATGCGCGGCCGCCGATGGAGCTGTACGAGGAAGCCAAGCACCATGTCGCCGAGGGCCAGTCGCTGTTCGCGCTCGGCGGGCTCGATCTGGCGCAGCGTGCAACCCTCGATGATCTGTTCTTCGCGATCGCCAATGCGGTGCGGGCGCGACTGCGCACGGACGAGCGCACGCACCGGCAGACCCTCGATGAGCTCAACGAGAAGCTGGTCGACAAGTATTTCCTCAACTTTTCGCTGTTCCAGTCGATCCCCGACGTGTGGGCCATCGACCAGGTGTTTCCGATCATGCCGATCGCGGGACTGGATCGTGCTCCTGAGCGTCACGGCGTGATCGCCGACCTGACCTGCGACTCCGACGGCCGCATCGACCAGTATGTCGATTCCCAGGGCCTGGACAGCAGCCTGCCGCTGCACGAGCCGCGCTCCGGCGAGTCGTATCGACTCGGAATTTTCCTGGTGGGTGCCTACCAGGACGCGCTCGGCGACATCCACAATCTGTTCGGCGATCCGGATTCAGTCGTCGTGCGCATGACCGCCGGTGGCTTCGAGCTTGAACACGGGCATCGCGGCGACACGACCGACCGCGTGCTGGGCTTCGTCGGCTACGACGCCACTGACCTCCGCCTGCGCTTCTCGCGCAAGCTGGCGGCGGCGGCGCTCCCGCGCGAGGAGGCCGAAAGCGTGCGCGGTGCACTCGAAACCGCCCTGACCGGTTACACCTACCTCGAGGACACGCTGCATGAGTGACCCGATATCTTCCGGGCCGCGCGCTCGTGCCGCTTTGCATCCCTCTCCCGTCGGGAGAGGGACAGAGGGTGAGGGGCGAACGATGCGCGAGGCAGCACATTGCCGCGGGTCTTGGCTGCGTCTGGTCCCATCGTGGCAGGCCCGACCTCCCACCCCGGCCCTTCTCTGTTCGGGACCAGGTATAGCGAAGCGCCAGATGAGGGGCGCAAGCCGCCGGAAGTTTGCTGGTTCGCTCGACGCAAGCGCAGCCCCTCACCCCTACCCCTCTCCCGGTGGGAGAGGGGTTTATGAGTTCCCGAATTGAGCGCCACTGTCGGCACCGTCGGTTTCGTGGGCCTCGGCGCGATGGGCGCGAGCATGGCCCGGCACCTGTCTCGTACCGGCTCGCTGCGTGCCATCGCCAACCGCACCCACTCGAAGGCGGAGGCGTTGGCATTTGAACTCGGGTCCGAGGCGGTGGCCGACATCGACACGCTGCCGCGGCTCTGCACGTTCGTGTTTTCGTGCGTATCGGCCGACGACGACGTGATCGGTATCGCCAACGCGCTCGCGCGCAGTGCGCCGCCCGGATTCGTGCTGGTGGACACGTCGACCATCGCCCCCGCGACCGCGCGGCGATGTGCCGGAATCCTGCGCGAGGTTGGCGCGGACTTCATCGACTCGCCGGTTTCGGGCGGCGTCGAAGGCGCGCGCAACGGCAGCCTCTCGGCCATGGTCGGCGGCGAATCCGTCACGCTTGATCGGGTGCGCCCGCTGCTGCGTTCGTTCGCGACGCGCGTCACGCACATGGGTTCCGTGGGCAGTGGGCAGGCTACCAAGGCGGTGAATCAGGTACTGGTCGCCGGCATTGCGCAGGGCGTGTGCGAAGGTCTCGCACTGGGCGACGCGCTCGGACTTGATCGCGAGAATCTGCTGGCGACGCTCGGCGCGGGAGCCGCCGGCTGCTGGTTCCTCGAACGGCGTGGCGCGAGCATGCTGGAGGGCCGCTTCGATACCGGCTTCAAGGCGTCGCTGTTGCACAAGGACCTCGGCATCGTCGCGGACCTCATCGCCGAAGCGGGCACCGCGTCGACGGTGGTG
>JBKJSW010000186.1:0-4001 GCA_046595765.1 Ahniellaceae bacterium | reverse complement strand
GCCTGCACGGAGCGCTGGCGCAGACCCGGCCCCAGGCAGTTGCTGCTCCAGTCGAGACCGACGGCGAGTCGACGGTCTGGCGTCAAGACGATTCTCGCGGAGCGTTGCAGCGCGAACTTCCGCACTGGGATCCCGCGCCCGCCCGGGTCGGGGACGCCCGCGCGCCGTGGCGAGGCCTGTACCAGCGCCCGATTGCAAACGCCGCCAGCGGCAGCGGAATGCAGGACATACAGGATCCTTTCCGCGCCGAACGGCCGCACGACCGACCCCGTCCCGGCACGTCGAGTGCAACGACGCCGCCGCTCGGGTTCGCGCTCGCGCAGCTCCACGGAATCTACATACTCGCCGAGAACGCGCGCGGACTGGCTCTGGTCGACATGCATGCCGCGCACGAGCGCGTTATCTTCGAGGCGATGAAGGCGCAGCGCGACTCGGGAACCATTCCGACCCAGCAGTTGCTGGTGCCGCTGCGGCTCGACGTCAGCGCCGCCGAGGCAGACGCGGCGGAGCGATTCGCTGAGGCGAACCTGTCGGTCGGCATCGATCTTGCCCGTAGCGGGCCTCGCGAAGTGTCGGTCCACGCCCTCTCGGCCCTGCTCGCGGAGGGCGACACGCCAAGGCTGGTGCTGGACCTGCTCGCCGAGCTCACGCAGGAGAGCGGTGATCCCAACTGGTTGCTCCGACAGCAGGATGCACTGCTGGCCAACATCGCGTGCCGCGCCTCCGTACGTGCACACCGCACGCTCACGCTGCCCGAAATGAATGCGCTGCTGCGCGACATGGAGCGCACGGATCGCGCCGACCAATGCAACCACGGCCGCCCGACCTGGGTGCAGCTCCGCATTGACGATCTCGACCGATTGTTCCTGCGCGGTCGCTGACGTTGGCCAAGACGGGATGCACTGAACCCGTTCCCACCGCTGCGCTCCTGCTCAGTCGTTGTTCGCCTACGATATCGCATGCTGCCCGCCTGCTTACCGGAGATCTGCAATGAAATTCCTGTGCGCCGTGAGTCTGTTGACCGCAGCGATGGCACTGGGCGCGGTCGACACCGTGTCGCCTACTGACGTGACGCATCGCACCGAAACCGAGCAGTGGCGGAGCGAGCGATTGGGCCGGTTGCGCGATCCGAACGGCTGGCTGACGCTGGTCGGACTGCATTGGCTCGAGCCGGGCTGGCAGCGAATCGGCAGCGACACCGGCAACGATCTGCAATTGGCGGTCGGGCCGGGCCATCTCGGGCGCATTGGGCTGGTCGACGGAGTCGTCCGCTTCCAGCCGGACGCGAAATCGGGAGCGATCATCGAGGGTGCTTCGGGTGCGCCCGACGACCCTCAGGGCGTCGTGCTGCTGCCTGATTCTGCCAAGCAGCCCAGCGTCGTAAAGTTCGGCGACGCGAATTTCGTGGTGATCGAACGTTCCGGCCGATTCGGACTGCGCGTCAAGGATCCCGAAGCACCGACGCGCACCGGATTTCGCGGCATCGAGCAGTTCGACATCGACCCCGCATGGCGTTTCGCCGCGAAGTTCGAGCCGCATCCTGCGGGCAAGACCCTCGATATCGCGAGCGTCATCAACACGATTGAGCCGATGCCCAATCCCGGTGCCGTCGTGTTCCAGAAGGACGGCAAGACCTATCGACTGGAAGCCGTGGACGAAGGCGACGGTGAGCTGTTCCTGATTTTCGCCGATCGCACCAACGGCAAGTTGACCTACGGGCCCGGCCGGTTCCTCTACGCGGGCAAGCCTGTCGATAACCACACCGTGGTCGATTTCAACCGCGCCTACAACCCGCCGTGCGCGTTCAACGCCTATTCGACCTGTCCCTTGCCGCCGCCGGAAAATCGGCTGGATCTTGCGGTCACGGCGGGCGAAAAAAAGTACGCCGGACCCGGCGCGCACTGACCACGGTGTCGGCTGCAACTGGTCGGCGGACGCTGGCGCGAGCGCGTCAGCGTCCGGTGAACGTCGGCTTGCGCCGTTCGAGGAATGCGCGCGTACCTTCGCGCATGTCTTCGGTAGAAACGCACAAGGCGAATGCGGTCGACTCGTAGTCGAGCCCGATGTCGAGCCCGCCTTCGCTGCCGATCAGCAGGGCATCCAGTATCCCGCGCAGCGCGTGCGGCGCGCTCGCCGCGAGTTGTGCCGCGAGTGCGTCAACGGCCGCGGCCAGCTCATCCGGAGCGTGCACGGCATGCACGATGCCGAGCGCCAGCGCGCGTTCGGCGTCGATAGTGCGTCCGGTCAGGCACAGCTCCAGTGCGGCGGCGCGCCCCGCGAGCTTCGCGAGTCGCTGCGTACCGCCGAATCCAGGCGGCACGCCGAGGTTGATCTCCGGCTGGCCCCACTTCGACTGCGAACTCGCAAGGCGCAGGTGGCAGGCCATCGCCAGCTCCATGCCGCCGCCGAGAGCGAAGCCGTTGACAGCGGCGATCACGGGTTTGCCAAGTCGTTCGATGCGCGTCATGAGGGCCTGCCCTTGGCGCGAGAACTCGAGCGACTCGACCGGCGACAGGCCCGCCAGTTCGGAGATGTCGGCGCCGGCGATGAACGCCTTGCTGCCTGCTCCAGTGACGACTACGACCCGTGTGGCGGAATCGGACCGGGCCGACTCGAACGCGGCGTGCAGCTCGGTCAGGGTCTGGCGATTGAGCGCGTTCAACTTGTCCGGACGGTTCAAGGTGAGCCTGAGCACGCCCCCGGATGCCGCAATCAGCACGCTCGCTTCGGCCACTGTCCCGATCCTTCTGCTCGATGAGCGCGCAGTTTACGCGAGCGGTCAGGCCGGCTCGGCTAAAATGGCGTTGAATCGTCGTGACGGGATGCATCGCAAAGCCCGACGACGAACCGTCCCCTCCTGCGAACCCGAACATGGCCGTCGCATTCGCCCGCAATCCCTGGAACAGCACGTCGGTGGTGCTGTCGCCTTGCATCGGCGTATGCGATGTCGACGCGGCAGGCGCGTGCCGCGGCTGCGAGCGCACGCTGGACGAGATCGCGGACTGGGCGACCATGGACGATCGCGAGCGCGTTCGCTTCATGCTGCACGTGCTGCCGGCGCGCGCAACGGCCCGACCGCGTTGAGCCGCGCCACCGCCCGGCAGCAGGCCGAATTCGGCAAGCACGGACTGCATCCCTTGAATGCGCCGCCGGAAGGCTCGCCGGCGAATCTCCCCGACCTGCTGGATGGTCTGGTGTCGCCGCTGCTCCGCCCCGCGGCGGTGCTGGTCGCCCTGGTCGATCGCGGCGATGGCGCGCAAGTATTGTTCACGCTGCGCAATCCGGACCTCACGCACCACGCCGGCCAGGTCAGTTTCCCGGGCGGAAGGCTGGAAGCCGGGGAGTCCGTGGTCGAAGGTGCGATGCGCGAAGCGCGTGAGGAAATCGGGCTCGCGGCGGGATCAGTGGAACTGCTTGGTTTCCTCGACCCATTGGCAACGATCTCGGGGTACCGCGTGACACCGGTGGTTGCGTGGCTGTCGCCCGCGGCGGAATTGCATGCCGATCCGGCTGAAGTCGCGGAGATCTTCGAGGTGCCGCTGGCGCACTTGCGCGACCCCATGAATCGCGCCGACCGCGTCATCCAGTGGCTCGGCCGCGAACGCCGCATCGGCGCCTACAAGCATCCTGTCCATGACATCTGGGGCGTCACCGCGAGCATCCTCGACCAGCTCATCGCATTGCCCGCCAGCGCGTTGCGCAGGAGTTCGCCGTGAGCATCCTCATCGACGTCCATGCTGCGCGCGACCTCATGGCCGGCAATGCACCCGTGCGCGTGATCGACTGCCGGGCCGTGCTCGGCGACGCCGCGGCGGGTCGCAACGCGTGGCTCGCGGGGCACTTCCCGGGAGCGCTGCACGCGGACCTCGAGACGGATCTTTCGATGCCGGGTCCAGCGACCGACGGCCGCCATCCATTGCCGGACGACGCGCACCTCTCCGCGACGTTTTCGCGCTGGGGACTGTCGCCCGAACATTGGCTGCTGGCCTACGACGCGGGCG
>JBKJSW010000109.1:0-3108 GCA_046595765.1 Ahniellaceae bacterium | reverse complement strand
ATTCGCGGCCTGCGCGGATTGGGGTAATGCCAAAGCGGTCAAAAGGGCAATCGCAAGCATCTGCAGTTTCATCGACTAGGTCCTTTGGAAGAGAAGGGTGCTTCCACAGGGGTTACGCCAAGTGGACGACAATCCCGACATTGACCGAAAACGAACGGACCGGCTGTTTATTTCCGTCGGGCGAACAGCTATCGCAGTTGCGGCGGAGAGCCCTTCGGCGTTCAGGGAAGGCGCGAGTCCGTCGCGAGGCTGTGGCCGGGGGAGCAGAGCGTGGAACCCGCCCGTCAGCGCGTACGTGCCGCCAGTGGCCAACCCAGCCGCACTTTGCCCAACCGTGCCGACCAGCACGGTGCCCGGCCCGGTTGCCAGCTGGCCGCCGGCAGCAATGACGTCTTTCTTCATGACGTAGGGGCCGCCGGTGGACTGGGCGAGACCCAGCACCGGCGCCAGCAGGAGCAGCAGGAGGAATCGGTGAGCGCGCATTGCAAGACCTCTGTCGAGCGCGGTGCTGAAGACCGCTTCGTGGAGGGTTACGCGCTATCGGCGGCGATCACGACATGGGCAACTCCCCTCGTCACACCTCTCCTGCACGCAGGGGAGGGGTTCTCGTCCTCGGCAGGGGGCATCGCGCCGATTGGCCCGCTGCCACGGCACATTCAGCGATCGGTTCGAGCAAAAGGCCGATTCCCTGATTGCCACCAGCGCCATCAGCGACGAAGCCCGTTGGCGATCATTGCGAGGTCTCCGCGGTAGCCACGGGCGTTCTGGAGAGAAAGGTGACAGGTCCACTTATTGGGTGGAGTTGTCCTTGAGTTTTGGACCTGAAACCGTTTCCTTTCGGCTCCGTCTCCTCCACGACCCGACCAGGATCCCTCTCGGGGCTTTGGCCTTCGCAGCGCGGCGCAGATACTTGCGGTTTGCGAGACCGTAGCGCGGCCGGGTCCAGCGGCCGCGCGTGGGGTTGTTGGCGAAGGCGACTCCCGCTAACGCTATTCGAAGCCGTTGGCGAATATGTTGTCGCCTGCGCAATTGACGAAAGGTGCAGCGATGCGCCCGATCACAGCGAAGCGCGAACTTTCGCGAAGGTCGCCAACCTTGGGTTCGGGTGCGATGCGACCGTTGATCGCGAAGCGACCGTTGCCTTCAGCAGCGCGCTCGATCGAACCAGACTCCAGTGTGAAGCGTGACGGCGGCGTCCCGGCGGCATGGGCGATGCCGGTGCCGGCAAGCAACATCAACACCGACGCCGCGCGCGCGAGTGAGTTGAATCCAGAGGCGTGCATGGATCACTGCGCCTGCTTCGATTCGAGCCGCTCGAGTCGCGTCAACAGTGCCGTAACCTGCGCGCTCAGCGTCGTGTTCTTAGACTGCTCCGCTTCGAGCTTCACATTGAGCCCCTGGATCGCGGCAAGTGCCACGCCATCCGCGTCCACCGTGCCGATCGACTTGCCATTGCCGGCGAGACCAAACGCCGCTTTGAAGTCCTCTGCCATCGGGCCGATGTGCAGTCCCTCGGACGATTTCTTGTAGGTCCACGTGGTGATCGGAAGCGAAACCAGCTTTTCGAGGATCGCCATCGAATCGATGGCAGCGAATCCTTCCTTCAACTCACGACTGGATGCGTTGGTGAATACACCACCGGCAGTCAGGCGCGCGCCGGAGGTGCCGAACACCATGAAGTCTGGCCCTGTCTGATTTTCTGTTCTCCAGGCCCATCCTCCGGTTGCCTCGCTCAGGAAGAGCCTGCCGCGCCTGCCCAAGCGCGTCTGCAATACGAGATCGCTATCCGCATCGCCCGGGGCGGGTCGTGCCGCGATCACCATGTCGTCCAAGAGGTTCAAGGGTGTTGTGGTGTTGACCAAAAACTGGCCATCGTCTGTCGCCACTGCGCGCCACGCCACGCCCGAGTAGATGCCGGTCCAAAGCTGGTCGTTGGAGCCGCGGCCCATGTACGAGTCGCTCGGCGTGTCGCCGTCAAGCCAGATGCCGCCGCCGATATCGCCGGGGAACGGACCCGTGGAATTGGAGCGCAAGCGACCGGTTGCGGTGACGACCGAGCGACCGTCTCGCTGGGTCGTAAGATCAGGAATGCCGTCGCGCAACACGAGTTCGCCCGGCGACTGAATCGTCATCCTGTCGACGTTATCGTTGACCTGAATCACGCCGACTTTGCCGCTGTTCGTGCGTAGCTCGACATCGACACTGCGATCTGCAGCCTGCAGTGTGGACGAGACACGCAGTTCCACGCCCACGCCAAGTTGGTCCATCGAATTCAATACCACGCCGCGTGGGGACATGATGTTGACGGTCCTGTCCTCGGGTGAACCGAGGTAGCTTCCGACGGGGTGCGCCGTGTTTCCATCCAGCGCCCAGGCGCCAGGGCAGCCAATCGCACCGTCCACCACGCGCTGCGGCGCACCCAGCGACTCGAAGGCGCCGCCTGTGGCCTTGTCACGTACTGCAACGTCGATGTAGGTCTCGCCATCGGCGTCCTGCGGCACATCGAGTGCGACGCTGAACTGTCCATCGCGGAAACGCACGCCGGAAATTTCCGTTGGCATGCCGAGTGCCTTGCTGCGGTCTGCCGACGAATACGAGCGAACTTTGAGGTCA
Source organism: Ahniellaceae bacterium (assembly GCA_046595765.1). Lineage (GTDB taxonomy): Bacteria > Pseudomonadota > Gammaproteobacteria > Xanthomonadales > Ahniellaceae > JBBQNY01. The sequence goes on along the minus strand of JBKJSW010000109.1, from coordinate 495 downwards.
TACAGCCCATTGGCGGGCGCGCCGCCGTCCATCATCTGGCCGTGGTAGGTGAAATTCGCGGCCTGCGCGGATTGGGGTAATGCCAAAGCGGTCAAAAGGGCAATCGCAAGCATCTGCAGTTTCATCGACTAGGTCCTTTGGAAGAGATGGGTGCTTCCAGAGGGGTTACGCCAAGTGGACGACAATCCCGACATTGCCCGAAAACGAACGGACCGGCTGTTTATTTCCGTCGGGCGAACAGCTATCGCAGTTGCGGCGGAGAGCCCTTCGGCGTTCAGGGAAGGCGCGAGTCTGTCGCGAGGCTGTGGCCGGAGGAGCAGAGCGCCACTGGTCGCAGCAGGGCAGTGGCGGGTTCCTGCCCCTTCCCGTGTTTATGTGGAAAGGGCCTCCGCCCAACCCCACGCGAGGAAGCACAATCGTCATGAGCACCGAAACCAGCGCACTCAGTTCCGTGCTCACCCGCATCGCGCTCACAGGGTTACTGGCGGTATTGAG
>JBKJSW010000023.1:0-3100 GCA_046595765.1 Ahniellaceae bacterium | reverse complement strand
AACAGGAGGGTATGCAGCGGCGCGCCGACGAACGCGCGCGCGGTGTCGAAATCGGCGGAAAGGAGGTCCGTACCGATCCAGACGAACCACATCGTGAGCGGAATGAGGGCGACCGCGGTGAGTCGTTGCATCCACCAGTGATGCACGCCGGACCGGGCGGACCCGAGACCACGGGCGTCAGCGAGCGGAGTGCGCAGGCTCATGGCCGACCTCCCGTCAGGAACAGGAACCAGGCCAGCACCAGCGCTGCCGCAGCAGTGAACGCAAGCACGGCGTAACCGCTCGCGTACGCGGTCCTGAGCTCGAAGCCACGCCCGGCGTCCCAGAACAGGTGGCGGATGCCGTTGGCGAAATGGAACGCGAGGCTCGCGCCGAGCCCGAGTAGCACCAGCCGCCCGAGTGGCGAGGCCGCGTATGTCATGGCCCGCTGATAGGGGCCCGCGCCCATCGCCAGCGCGACCAGCCACAGCGCGAGGCCGGCGCTCGACAGCGCGAGCACGACGCCGGTGGCGCGATGGGTAATCGACAGCATCGACGTGAGCTGCGGGCGGTAGTACGGCCCGATCATGAAAGGCGACAGCGGGCGCTGCCGCCCTGTTGCAGGAGTGCTCATTGACTCACTTGCCCCCGTTCCCAGTGCACGAATACCGCGCTGATCGTTCGCCGCGCTCGCGCGGGCTCGCGTTCACCGCCGACAGGTCAGAAATCGATGCAACGACCCTTCTTCTCCCAGTCCCCGTACCGCGTCGGTTCGAGTCCTGCGGGCCCGCCATGCTCTCGGGAAGGAACCACTTCCGCCGATTTCTCCTCACTGGCGGGCGAGGTCGCTGCGGCGGACTGGAGCATGTTTGTTTTCATCGCGACAGCGTACAACCGCGACCGACCGCCCGGATAGAGTTGCGGGGCGGAAACACGCTGGGCAGCACCCAGGCGAGCAGCCGAATCGCCGCTGTCACGCGGCACTCACCTCCGCGCGCGTATGCGCGCTTGCACCCGACTCGCCGACACCCATGGGACACTGTCGCCATGTCGCGCCTCTCAGTTTCCGATGCAGGGAGTCTGCCAGCCCTGGCGGCCCTGACCCTCTCGGGTGCAGAAGCCGTGTCCTTCGCGCAGCGCATCTGCGCCAACGACGTTGCCGCGCTCGTGGTCGGCCAGTGGCAGTGGAACTGCGTCCTTTCACCGCAGGGCCGGGTGCTTTCCCTGTTCCGGCTCTGGCGGCTCGCGGACGAGGTGTTGACGATTGTGGTCCCGGGCACCGCGCTCGACGCGGTGCGCGATTTACTAGCGCGATACCGATTGCGGGCGAAAGTCGCGATCGAGCCCGATACGCGCGCATTGATCGGAAGCCTCGTCGCCGGGGGCGAACCTGACGGTACCGCGATGCGTTCGAGCGATGGGCGCTGGCTTGCGCTGGTGGGCGCTGGCGATGCCGCCCACTCCGCGAACCATGACCTGACTGCGGCCTGGCGCTCGCGGGACGTTGCGCAAGGCGTGCCGTGGCTCGATCCACAGGCGACCGAAGCATTCACCCCGCAAGCGTTGTCGCTTGATCGCCTTGCGGCGTTCAGCGTGCGTAAGGGTTGCTATCCTGGCCAGGAAATCGTTGCCCGCATGCATTTCCTCGGACAGAACAAGCGAGAGTTGCGACGCTTCGCGAGCGTGCAGCCCATCGATGCGGGCTCCCAGCTCTGGGCAGCGGGCGAGCCTCCACGCGGACTCGGAACGGTCGTCACCGTCGCAACCGGCACTGCCGGGTGCGAGTTGCTCGCCGTGGTCCAGCGCGCGCAGGCGGAGGCGCCGCTGTTCACCGCCCCCGCGGACGGGGCGCCGCTCCATGCGCTGACGCTGGACGCACCGCCGCTGCCCGCTTGACCGGCGCCCCTTGCCAAAGCGTGTCGCGGGTGTATTTTCAGAGACCCCGCCCCGTGGATAAACACATGAAATCCAAAGTCTCGTGGCTGCGCAGACTCGCGTGGGCGGCATCGCTGGCGCTGTCAAGCGCGTTGCCACTCGCGGCGGCCGAACTGACGCTCGGCGTCGAGCCGCGGTATCCGCCGGAACAGATGGCGGGCGAGTACAAGCCACTCGTCGACTATTTGACGCGCGCGACGGGGCACAAGATCAAGCTGGTAGTCGCGCCGAGTTATCACGCCTACTGGCGCGATCTGCGCGAGAACCGCAAGCTCGACATCGTGCTCGAGGATGCGCATTTCGCCGCCTATCGCCACGCCAGGTTCTACTACGTGCCCGTGGTGAAAGTCGCGGAGCCCGCGAGCTACACGCTGGTGGCCAGTGATCTACTGACGGATCCGACCTTGAACACGCTGGTCGGCAAACGCGTCGTCACCATGCCGAGCCCAAGCCTCGGCTACGCCGCCCTCACCGAAATGTATCCGAACCTCATCCGCCAGCCGGAAATCGAATCGCTCGCCAAGTCCTGGAAGGATGGCGTGGAAATCGTGTTCGGCGGCGATGCCGAGGCCACCATCCTGCCGACGCCGCTGGCGCAGCAGTATCCCAATCTCATCCCCGTCGGCACCTCGCGCGATTTCCCAGGGGCGGCGGTGCTGGTGCGGCCGACGCTGGATCCGAAGATCGTTGCCGCGGTCACCACGGCATTCCTCAAGGCTCACGAGGAGCAGTCGCTGATCGACTTCAATACCGGACTCTTCATCAGCCAGTGGGTGCGGACGACTGCTGCCGATTACGTCGGTCAGGACGCGGTACTCAAGACGTTCTTCGGCTACCAGCCGAATTGAGCCCGGCACGGGGCGCGCTGCCTGCGCCCGATCGTTTCGTCTGGTTCGACTTCGAGACGTTCGGAAGCGATCCGCGCCGCGACCGACCAGCGCAATTCGCTGCGCTGCACACGGATGCGGCGCTGCAACCGATTGACGCACCGCTGCGGTTCGATTGCGCACCCGCCGATGACGTGCTGGTGGATCCCGTCGCCACGCTGATCACCGGCCTGGATCCGCAGGTGCTGACGCGCGAAGGCCTGGCGGAACATGCGTTTGCCGAAGCCGTGGAAGCCGCCTTCTCCGCGCCAAATACCTGCGCCGCAGGCTACAACTCGATGCGTTTCGACGACGAGGTA
>JBKJSW010000200.1:0-2959 GCA_046595765.1 Ahniellaceae bacterium | reverse complement strand
TCGCGATTCAGGCGGCTGAGATCTTCGGGGGCATAGGCTTTCGATTGCGCGAACGCAACCGACGAAAGCAGCAGCGACAGCAGCAGGGCGGCGAGACGGCGGGTGATCATGGAAATGCTCCGTGACAAGTCCGGCGGATGCTACTGCGAGCTTGCCGGCGCGCCGCAGGTGGAGAATCACGCCACCCAGCCTTCGTTCACATTGCAATACGGCATCGCGGTGCAGCATGTCGCGAACCCAACGTGCCAAGGCCCTTGCGATGATCGCGTCACACTCTTGTCCGCGGAATGTCCTGGTGTCGACCCTCCTTGCGGTCGCGCTGGGCGGTTGCGGCGACACCGCGAAACTCCAGGTCGCTGACGGCATGGGCCCGGATCCGCAGCTGCCACCGCCCACCAGAACGCTCATTCCCACCATCAATATCGCGACGGCCACGGGCTGGCCCGCAGGTGCCGAGCCCACGCCGGGTGCCGGATTCGCCGTGAATGCCTTCGCGCGCGACCTCGCGCATCCGCGCTGGCTGTACGTGCTGCCGAACGGTGACGTGCTGGTCGCCGAGACCAATGCTCCGCCGAAGCCGAAAGACAAGTCCGGCGGTATCAGGGGAATGATCATGAAGTCGCAGATGAAGAAGGCGGGGGCCGGCGTGCCGAGCGCCAACCGCATCACACTGCTGCGCGACGTGGACGGCGATGGCGTGGCGGAAACGCGTGGCGTCTTCCTCGAGGGATTGTCGTCGCCGTTCGGCATGGCCCTGGTCGGCAGCACCCTGTACGTCGCCAACGCCGATAGCCTGGTGCGCTTTCCCTATGTCGATGGCGCGACGCAGATCACCGCCGCGGCAACTAAAGTCGCCGACCTGCCCGCGGGCCGCAACCATCACTGGACCAAGAGTTTGGTGGCGAGTGCGGACGGTTCGAAGCTGTACGTGGGCGTCGGATCCAACAGCAACGTCGCGGATCACGGCATGCGCGAAGAGTTCGAGCGCGCTGCGATCTGGGAAATCGATCCGGCAACTGGTGAGCACCGGGTGTTCGCGTCCGGACTGCGCAATCCCGTCGGCATGGCATGGCAGCCCGATTCGGGCGCGCTGTGGACTTCCGTCAACGAGCGCGACGAGATCGGCAGCGATCTCGTACCCGACTACATGACGTCGGTGCGCGACGGCGGCTTCTATGGCTGGCCCTACAGCTACTACGGCCAGCACGTCGACGCGCGCGTCGCGCCGCAGCGACCCGACCTCGTCGCCCGGGCCATCAAGCCGGATTACGCGCTGGGAGCGCACACGGCTTCGCTCGGTCTCGCCTTCTACACCGGCGACGCCTTTCCGCAGCATTACTCCGGCGGAGCAATCGTCGGACAACACGGCTCGTGGAACCGCGAGCCACCGAGCGGCTACCGGGTGATCTTCATACCGTTCGCCAACGGCACGCCAAATGGCGCGCCCGAGGAATTGCTGACGGGTTTCCGGGTCGGTGACGAGTCTCGAGGGCGGCCGGTCGGCATCGCGGTCGACCGGCGCGGAGCGGTGCTGGTCGCGGACGATGTCGGCAACACCATCTGGCGGCTCACTGCCACGCAGGCGCCGCAGTAGACAACGCCGCCGCATCCGTCCTGCGGACGACTGCGGAGCGTGCCGCCACCCGCCGGTTCGGACCGCGGCGAAGCCAACTACTCCGTCCCGTCCCTGGCACCGGATCGCTCTTCGCGCTGGCGTAGTTCCCAGCGTGATGCGACGCGCGCCGCGTACGCCACGCACTTGTCCTTGCCGACGAAGTCCGCGGCGTGGCCCGCGGGTCCGTCGAATTCCGGATGCACCGGAACCAGCGCGTCGCAAGGCAGCGACCTGAATGTCGCCACGCTTGCATCGAAACTGAGTGCGCGCGCGGCATCGTCGATGAAACGGAAGCCGGGCGCGGATACCGGGTTCAAGCTGTCGGCGTAGACGAAATCCAGGCAGTCGACGCCGGACATCGCACAACTTCGCCAGGTCCATGTCGTGGCGCCTGGCGTATGTCCTGGCGTGTGGTTCGCGCGCAGCGCGAGGCGGCCAAGCTCGATGGATTCGCCATCGGCCATCGATCGAACCGCGCGCACTGGGGGAAAGCGCGTCGAATCGCCGAAGCCTGCCTGCGGGTCGTCGCTGGATGGGGCGCCCGCGCGCAACGCCTGCGCGCCGCGGGGGCTCGCGGCGACGCGCGCACCGGTCGTCCTCGCCAACGCCGCGATGCCGCCGGCGTGGTCGAAATGTTCGTGCGAATTGACGATCCAACGCACGTCCCGCGGTTTGAATCCCAGCGCGCGAATGTTGGAAACGATGCGGTCGGCCGTCTGTGGCAGCCCCGCGTCCAGCACGACCAGGCCACTCCCCGTATCGATCAGCACCGACGCCAGCTCCCGGGTGCCGATGTAATAAACATCGCGGTGGATGCGGAACGGCGCGATCGGCTCGTTCCACCGAGCGCAATGGTCGCAGTCGATCGGGGTCGCGTCGCCCGCGAACAGCGGCAAGGCGATGGCCACCGCCAGCCATGCCGCCACCACCGCCAGAATTCTCATGCGCAAAACGCCCCCGCCGGCAAGGGTTGCGAGTCTACGCAAGCGCACGTTTCCGGGAATGGCGGTGGCGTGTCAATTTGCCGACGCAATTGCGGTGCATCGGCCCGCGCGTCCCGCGGCCCATCGATGGCCGGCAATCACGATGGATTGCCGGGGCGCAGCACGGAACCTCAGGGCGCGGCCGCGGGCTTGCGCACGAACCGGTAGCTGTCGTCGCCGAATAGCGTGAGGCTCGCGACCTTGCCCGCCGCATCGAGTGCGAACGTGGCGGGCCACGTGCCGCTGCGGCCGTCGCCCGGCTTGATCTCGAAGGTGTCGTAATGCCAGTGCTGCATGGGACCCCTCGACTCCGCGGCCGTACCACCGCGGAAAGTGAGTGCGTTGCCGGACAGTTCGACGA
>JBKJSW010000462.1:0-10156 GCA_046595765.1 Ahniellaceae bacterium | reverse complement strand
GCGCGACCGCCTGCTGCGCGACGGCGACGCCGCGCTCGGCGACCTGCTCGCGCAACACCCGCTGGCGGATCGCCAGCAGCTGCGTACGCTGCTGCGGCAGGCGCAGAGCGAACATGCACAGGGCAAGCCGCCTGTGTCTGCGCGCGCGCTGTACCGGGTGCTGCGCGAACTGCTGGCGCCGGGTGCGGATGCTGGCACCGTTCAATCCGACGCAGGCGACTAACGCCACGCGCTCAACCCGCACGCGTGCCGCCTACCGTGAGTCCATCGATGAGCAGGGTCGGCTGGCCTACACCAACCGGCACGCTCTGTCCGTCCTTGCCGCAGACGCCGACGCCGCGATCAAGCGCCAGATCGTTGCCGATGCCGCGGATCCGCGCCATGGTTTCCGGACCGCTGCCGATCAGCGTCGCGCCCTTCACCGGCGCGGTGATGCGGCCGTCTTCGATCAGGTAGGCCTCACTCGCGGAGAACACGAACTTGCCGTTGGTGATGTCGACCTGCCCGCCGCCGAAGTTGACGGCGTAGAGTCCGCGTTTAACCGAGCGGATGAGCGCGCCTGGATCCGCTTCACCCGCGAGCATGAAGGTATTGGTCATGCGCGGCATCGGCAACGCCGCATAGGATTCGCGGCGACCGTTGCCGGTGGGAGCGACGCCCATCAGTCCCGCGTTCATGCGGTCCTGGAGATAACCCGTCAACACGCCGTCCTCGATCAGGACGTTGCGCTGCGTCGGCGTGCCCTCGTCGTCGATGGCGAGCGACCCCCGACGGCCGGGCAACGTGCCGTCGTCAACGACCGTGACTCCCCGCGCTGCCACCTGCTGGCCCATACGCCCTGAAAAGGCCGACAGGCCCTTGCGATTGAAGTCGCCCTCGAGGCCGTGACCGACGGCTTCGTGCAGCAGCACACCGGGCCAGCCAGGTCCGAGGACCACCTGCATCGTGCCGGCCGGCGCGTCGACCGCGTCGAGGTTCGTGATCGCCTGGCGCACTGCCTCGCGCGCCATCTCGGCGCCCAGCCCGGAATCCAGCAATTCGCGATAGTCGTAACGTCCACCGGCACCCGCAGAGCCCTGCTCACGGCGCCCGTTCGCCGTCGCGATGACCTGCACGTTGAGGCGCACCAGCGGTCGCACGTCGGCCGCGAGCACGCCGTCGCTGGCGGCGACGAGTACTGTGTCGACGCCGCCCGCAATGCTGACGATGACCTGGGATACGCGCGCATCGAGCGAGCGCGCCAGCGCGTCTATTTCGCGCAGCGCGGTGACCTTCTCGGCGGCGCCCATGCTGTCGACCGGGTCCACCGGACGATAGAGCACGTGACCGCTGCGCACCGACAGGGCATGCGGGGCGATGTCGCGCCCTTCGCGGGCAATGGCGCGCGCCGCCTTGGACGCCTCGAGCAGCGCGGGCAGCACGATTTCATCCGAATAGGCGAAGCCGGTCTTCTCGCCGGCGATCGCGCGCACGCCCACACCCTGTTCGATCGAGTGGCTGCCTTCCTTGACGATGCCGTCCTCGAGCACCCAGCTTTCCTGGCGGGAGTGCTGGAAATACAGGTCGGCGCGCTCGATGCCGTGGCCAAGGGCCTGCGCAAACACGCGCTCGAGGTCCTGCAGCGCGATGCCGCTCGGCGCCAGCAGCTGCGATTGCGCGATGGCCAGGTTTGCGCTCATCCGGAACTCCACAAAGTCGACGTTGCAACATGGCGGCTGGCGCGGCCGCTTGCAACCTCGGTTGCGGCGCCCGTTGGGTCCGCGTTCGAACGAGCGCCAGCGCGTGCGGCCTCGAACCGCTGCCGTGCGCTTGACGTCAGCCCGGATCGGTCTCCGGCGCATCGTCGGCGGTCGCAGCGGGCGGCCGTCGCAATAACGAAATGCGCGGGAGCTGTGTGATGGTTGGCTTGTTCCACGGCCCGGTGACGCGATAGCGCGTGCGCGTGGCGAGCCCGAGCGGCTTCTCCAGCGCGCGCTGCATCACCCACCCGAGCGCGGCCCCTGCCGGACCCGCCGCGACCGCGCCCATCACCGGCAGCGCGCTCCCGATGCGCGGGCGCACCTCGATCTGCTGGTCGTAATCCTTGCCGGCGAGCCCGGTCCGGCCGCGCACGTGCACTTCCGCGGCCGGTGAACGCAGCACCACGTTCGCCGTGTACGCGTTGCCCGCGCGCATCTGGAAATCGCCGTCGATGCGATCAAACGCCATCCCCGGTTCGAAAAAATCCCGGAAGTCGAGCGATAGCCGCCGGCGAATTGCCTGCAGGTTCACCAGCCCGAACACCCGGCCTGCGCCGGGCTCGACATCGAGGATGCGTCCCGCGCCCACTGCGATGGCAAGTTTTCCCTCGAGTTTCGCCAGCGCGAAGTCCATGGGTGCGCCACGCCAGTGACCATTCAACTCCGCGCGCGTGGCGCCGCCCGCGACGATGCCGTCGAATCCAAGCGCGACCAGCAACGCGCCCATGTCCGGGGAGCGGAATTCGGCGAGCACCTGCGAACGTTCGCCCTCGGCGTCGCGCAGCCACTCTCCTTCCGCGTCGAGGCTGAGGCGCGAACTCTTCGCGGTGAGCGTGTCGACGCGCATGCCGCGCTCCAGCGGCCGCGAGCGCAAGGCCAGCTTCCCGAGATGCGCGCGGCCAAGTCGGAAGTCCTCGATGTCCAACATGAGTGGCGGCAGCTTCGACGGGTCGATGGTGGACGCCGACACGCGCTTCGATCCCTTCTTGCCCTCGGGCAGGTGCAGGCGGGTGAAGCGAACACTGAGCGGTCGCGGTGGCTGCGGCGCGCCCAATGGCACCAGCACCTCGCCCTGCGCCTCCACGCCTGCGACGGTGAATCGCAAGGCATCCTCGCGCGCTTCGCCCTTGACCGTCAGCGGACCAAAACGCCGTCCGCCCAACAGCCAGGAATCGGCGGCAAGATCCAGTCCCGCGAAACGCTGCACAGCCGTGAAGGGCGAAGACGCTGCGATCGGCGCCGCGGCCGCAGGCGCTGCGCCCGCCGCCGGCAAGGCTGGAGCGGGCGACAACGGGGATGCGATGCGGGCCGCCTCAGGCGCGGCGCCCGCACGCTGAACGGTTGACGGCTGCAGGCTGTCCAGATGCCGGTCGAGTTCACGCACGAGGCCCGTCCAACCGAGCACGTCCACTTCATTGGCGCGTCCGGTCACGCGTATCCCGCTCGCCGGCAAGACCGGTAGTTCGCCAGCGCCGAGCGCGAAGTGTGCGGTGAACGGCCGCGCAGCAGCGGGCGCCCGTGCCCGTGCACGCAGCATTTCGCCCACCGCGATCCGCACCTCGCCACTTTCAAACGGCAGATCCACGCCCACCGCGATCGGAAGCGCAACATCGCGGAATTTCCCGAGGGGCGCGGGCAACGTCAGCGCGATACCGCGCAACGACGAAGCAACATCGAGCCGCTGCGGACGGCTCAAGTCCGGCCGTGGATGGCCGATGGCCACCTGCACGTCGAAGTCGCTGCGGCCGTCGAAGCGCGCGCCGAGAGGTGCCAGTTGCGGCACGCGCGTCAGCAGGTTCTGCGCAAGCAGGTTGCCGACCAGTTCCGCTTCGAATTCGTTGCGTTCCGGGTCCAGCGCGTGCACTCCGCTACGCAGCGAGAGGCGCGCAGGGTCACCTTCGAAGCTCACCGGCCAGTCATTGGCGACGAAGCTGCGCCGGTCGAAGTGCAGCATGCCGCTGGCTTCGCCGAAAGCGATGTTCCATTTGCTGTCGATGATTTTGGCGTCGCTGAGCTCGACGGTTCCCTTCACCGTGGTCTCGCCAAGCGACTTCCGCAAAGGGATGCCGAGGGCGATGTCGATGACACCCTCGCCCTCGATGTCGAGGCCCTCGATCGCCGGCCCCACCTTCTCGCGGATCGGAGACATGCGCAGGTAGTCGAGCATCGCGTTGCCGGTCCCATGGCCGGATGCCTGGATGGTCAACACCGGTTCGCGCAGTCGTTCGATGTCGGCGGTGCCCGCGGTGACCGCGAGGCCGGCGGTACGCGCGCGCTGGATGTCGATGTGCATGCCGCCGTCGAGGAACGCGACATCGGCAGCACCGAGCGCGACCTGCGGCCAGTCCGGACGAAACGTCAGCCCGACGTCCGCAAGGTGCGCACGCGCCTCGAAGCGGCCGGTGCCGTTGCGGAACGGCCAGTCGTCGAGGTCGCCATGGATGACCAGCCTGGCCTCGCGCACCTCGCCGCCATGCAAGGATTCGTCGAGCCATTTCAAGGTCTTGGCCGGCATGCGCTGGCGCGGCCAATAGTTGCGAAGGGCGTCGATTGCAACGCGATCCACGTTGAGCGCGAAGTCCGCGACCGGCTTGCGACCTTGCTGCTGGAAGGTCAGCGCGACGCGTCCACCGATCTTCGCCGCGTCGATCGCGAAATCGAGACCTGCGGCTTCGATTCGCGTTCCGGACAGAGTCGGCAGGACGCCAATGACGCCGCCGTGCCAGTCGATACTGATCGGCGCCTGGAATTCTTCCGTAGTCAGCACCATGCGGCTGCCGGTCTCGGGAACGAAGAGCAACGCATTCGAGTCGCCGAGCACCTGTGCATCGATGCCGGTCACGCCTGGCATCGCTCCGCGCGGTCGCCAGCCCATGCCGTGCAGCATCCCGGATACGCGTTGCCAGCGCTCGCCGCTGCGCCGCGCCGAGAATTGCACCAGTTCGCCTTGCGGCGCCGCATCGTGCAACCAATCGCGAGTCGCCGCATCCAATTGCGGGGCGAGTTCCAGTACGGGCAGCAGGAGCGCAAGGTCGATGCGCTCAGCTTCGACGGCCAACTCGTCCGCTTGCCCGCGCGCGCGCAAGGTCTGGCCGAGCGCGTGGCGCGCATCGAGCTGCCATCCACGGTTGCCCGAATCCTGCCACGCGATCCGCCACCGCGATGGGGCGGCAACCGGTGCGCGCAGCTGCGCAGTGCGTGACACAGTGTCTGGCGGCGCGGATCCCGTGCCGCCGGACGGCGGCACCTTGCGCAGGGCGAGCACCGGGGCATCGACGCGTGGCAGCGGGTGCATCGCCACGGCACGGGGCGGATGGATCCCGATGTCCGCACGCACGCTGCGTCGGCCGTTGCCCCAATCGAACCACGCCGCGAGGTCGATGCTGCCCGACCACGGTTGCGCCGCGGTTGCGCGCCGCGGCTGCCAGTTGTGCAGGCCGAGATCGAGCCCGGAAACGAAACATCGCCCTTCCCGCCAGTCCTTGTCCGATCGGCACGCGATACGTACCGGTTGCGCGCTGTCGCGCGCGCGGGCGTGGGCCCCGAAGCGGCGTCCGAGCCAGTCGTTCTCGATGCGCGCATGGACGCGGTCGAACAACCAGCGCGAGTCGCTGCCGCGATCAAACACCTCCACCGTGGCATCGCTCAAGCTCACGCGGCCGATGTCGAGCAACACATTGCCGTCGGCATCGACGCGCTGCCCGTCGAATCCGCGCAGGCGCCAGCGCCCCGTCGCGTCGCGTTCCACAGAAAGTCGCGGAGCGACGATGCGGAACTCCGTCCACGGCGAACCGGGTCGCGTCCACGCGTAGATGTGAACCGCGAATTCGGCGCGTGCGAGCTTCAGCGGTGGCGAGCGGCCGGTCGGATCGGCGATCTCGAGGTTGCGCAGCTGCAGCAGTGGACCTGATCGACGCCAGACCGCCTCGAATTCGGCGAATCGAACCGGTCGCTTGAGTTCGCGCGACAGCATCGACTGCACCCAGCGCGGGTTGGCGTCGAGCCACGGCACCAGCCACCAGCCAGCCACCTGCAGCGCCAGCGCGCCCAGCAACGCCAGGCCGAGGAACCACGTGAACAGGGCGGGCAGCCGATGCCAAGGCCGTCGGCGCCGGCGTGGGTGTTCGAGTTCGACCTCCACACCCGCGCCTGCGTCAGCGACTGGAGTCGGGATACCGGAGCGCTTTTCCGTCATGCGCGTGGTGGCCTGGATCAGATCAAGCGGAAGCAGGATCGCGCCGGGATCGTGGTGCTGGGCGCCGGTCCGGATTGAGGCCCATAGCCAAAGCTATGGGCCGATTGAGGATCAAGCTCAGCGCCTCGAGACCAAGCGAGTCGCTTTCGATTGGTCTGATCCAGGCCACTAGAGCAGGACAACGTCGAACTGTTCCTGCGCGTACTGCTCTTCCGGCTGCAGACGGATGGTCTTGCCGATGAACTCTTCGAGCTCGGCGACCGTACCGGATTCTTCATCAAGGATGCGGTTGACTACCTGCGGCGCGGCGAGCACGAGCAGCTTCGCTGACTCGAACTGCCGGACCGCACGGGTGATCTCGCGGAAAATCTCGTAACAGATGGTCTCAGTGGTCTTGAGGCTGCCGCGACCGGAGCAGGCGGGGCACGGCTCGCATAATTGACGCTCCAGGCTCTCGGTCGTGCGTTTGCGCGTCATCTCGACGAGCCCGAGCGGGGAGAAGTCGTAGACGGTGGACTTCGCGTGATCCCGGCTCATGGCCTTTTCCAGGGTCCGCAGCACCTGGCGCTTGTGCTCGGCATCCTGCATGTCGATGAAGTCGATGATGATGATGCCGCCCAGGTTGCGCAGTCGCAGTTGCCGTGCCGCCGACTGCGCCGCCTCCAGGTTGGTGCGATAGACGGTTTCCTCGAGGTTGCGCGAGCCGATGAATCCACCCGTGTTCACGTCGATCGTGGTCATCGCCTCGGTCTGGTCGATGACCAGGTAGCCGCCGGACTTGAGCGGCACCTGTTTCTGCAGCGCACGCTGGATTTCGTCCTCAACGCCGTACAGGTCGAACAGCGGCCGCGCGCCGGGGTAGTGTTCAATCGATTCCGCAAGCTCGGGCATGAACTGCCGCGCGAAATGCTGCGTACGCTCGAATGATTCGCGCGAATCCACGCGCACCTTCTCGACGCCCGCGCGCATGAGGTCGCGTACCGCGCGCAGCGGCAGGGAGAGATCCTCGTAGATGCGTTCGCCCACGGCGGCTGTGACCATGCCGGACTCGATCGCGTCCCACAGCTTGCGCAGGTAGGCGACGTCCTCGGTCAGTGCTTCGGCCGGCTGGCCTTCGGCGTTGGTGCGCACGATGTAGCCGAAGCCCGGGTCGCCTTCCTGCAGCGGCGTCATGATTTCGCGCAGTCGCGTGCGCTCTGCCTCGTCCTCGATACGGGTTGAGACACCGAGCATGCGCGCCGTCGGCATGAGCACCAGATAGCGCGACGGCAGGGAGAGATGCGAGGTGAGCCGGGCGCCCTTGGTGCCGATCGGATCCTTGATCACCTGCACCACGATTTCCTGGCCCTCCCGCAACAACTCCGCGATGGGTGGAACGCCGCCGATGCCATTGCCGTTGCCGTGCGCATAGGCGGCCGGTGCCGGCGCGCGTTCCGCGTGACTGCCGCCATTTCCGGCCGCCAGCACGGACAGCCGTTCGGTCGCGGCCACGGCCTCCGGTGACATGGCGCCTTCGACGGGCTTGCGCAGGATGTCGGACGCATGCAGGAACGCGGCGCGGTCAAGGCCCACGTCGACGAAAGCCGCCTGCATACCGGGCATCACCCGGACGACGCGACCTTTGTAGATATTGCCGAAATAGCCACGCTTGCGCGCGCGCTCGATATGCACTTCCTGCAGCATGCCGTTCTCGACCACGGCAACGCGTGTCTCGCGTGGCGTGACGTTGATCAGGATTTCTTCACTCACCGCGAGCGGGCCTCTGATCGTTGGATGGCGCGCCGGGCATTCCTGCCGGCGTCGCCTGTGTATGTTTGGCCAGCAACTGCGCGGTCTCGAACAGCGGCAGGCCCATGACGCCGCTGTAACTCCCTTCGAGACGCTCCACGAAGGCACCGGCGCGTCCCTGGATCGCGTAGGCGCCGGCCTTTCCCAGCGCTTCGCCCGTCGCGATGTACGCATCGATCGCGGTCGGCGACAGGGGCGCAAGCCGCACCCTGGAGCGACTGATCGCATGGTCCTCGCCGCCCGCCGTCAACACCCACACGGAGGTCAACACCTCGTGCTCGCGCCCAGCCAGAGCCCTCAGCATCTCGGCAGCCGCCGCGGCATTCGCCGGCTTGCCGAACACGCGGTCGGCCAGCACCACCTCGGTGTCGGCGCCGATGACGATGGCGCCCGGCACCGCGGCCACTTCCATGAGGCCCGCGCCTGCTTTTTCCCGGGCCACGCGGCGTACGTAGGATTCCGCGTCTTCGCCGGGCGCGCGCGCCTCGGTGACGTCGATGTCGACGATCGCACAGCGATACCCGAGCTGTTCCAGCAATTGACGGCGGCGTGGCGATTGCGAAGCTAGGTAAAGCAAGTTCGTCGCATCCGACAAAGCGCGCCGCAGGCTAGCACGCAGGTCGTTAACGCTCCGCGTACTGATCGGCCTGCACCATTGCCTGCACGCTAGAGGCACGAACTGGCCTGGGCCCGGGCGCTTCGATCGGCACCTCGGCCGCGCGACGCAACGGCCGGCATCGCCGCCTGCGGCGGCCAGCGGCAGCCTTGCTCACTCGCGATGGTAGGGGTGCCCGGCGCGGAGGCTCCACGCCCGATACAACTGTTCCGCAACCAGCACGCGCGCGAGTCCGTGCGGAAGCGTCAGGGCCGAGAGCGACCAGCGCTCGTCGGCGCGGGCCTGTACCAGCGGCGCGTGCCCGTCGGGACCACCGATCAGCAGTGCGACTTCGCGCCAAGAGTCCTGCCATTCGCCGACGCGCAGGGCCAGTTCAGTGCTGCGCCATGGGGTGCCACGCTCGTCGAGCGCCACCACGCGGGCACCGCGCGGAATCGCCGCCAACACCCGTTCGCCTTCGCGTTCGACCGCGCGCTCCGGCGAACTGCCGGCGCGGGAAACCAGCGGAATCTCCACCAGTTCAAGCGCAAACGGCGGCGGCAGCCGGCGCGCGTATTCCTCGAATCCGTCGCGAACCCAACCGGGCTGACGGGCGCCGACCGCGATGAGACGGAAACGCACGCCGCGCGGCCCGCGACTTCAGTGTTCGACGCTGGACACCGCGATGGCGCCGACATCATCGACGTCGCCGACCTGCCACAGCCGCTCGAGTCTGTAGAACTCGCGCACCCGCGGCAGCATCACGTGCACCACGACATCGGCGAGGTCGACCAGCACCCATTCGCCTTCGCGTTCGCCCTCGACACCGATGGGCGCGAAGCCCGCGGCTTTCGACTGCTTGGCGACTTCTTCGGCGATCGAGCGCACGTGGCGCGTGGACGTACCGCTCACGATCACCAGCAGGTCCGCGAACGAAGCCTTGTCGCGGATGTCGATCTGGACCGGCTCGCGGCCTTTCATGTCTTCGACGGCGTGCAGCACGATGTCGCGCAATCGCGCGACGTGCTTCTGCAGTTTCGGTGGGATTCCGCGCGCCACGACTTCGTCGGGGTCGGTGCGGAGGGTGGATTCGCGACTGAGCGCGGTTTCGCGCGAACGCGCGTTGCGGCCCGCGTCGACGGTCACGGCGTCGAGCGGCGCTTTGATTGTGCGGTTGTTCAAGGGTGCGGCGGCCTCCATGGAAATCGGCCGCAGTATAGCGGCGCCGCCAGTGGCAAAGCTGACCCACCCGGCCCGTACTGCGCTCGACCCCTTCGCCAGCGACTTCAGTGGGTGACGTCCGTGCCGGGATCGCCTCCAGAGTTTGTGTACAGCTGATGCGCCCGGATGTAAGCCAGGACGGCCTCGGGCAGCAACCATCGCGCTGAGCGGCCCGCCGCGAGATCCGCGCGGATGCGGCTGGATGAAATGTCCAGCGCGGTGGTGTCGAGTCGGATGGCAAGGCCGGCGGGCCGCGCGGCGATGGCACCAGGATCTGCAACGAAGCGACCGTCGATGAATTCCTCGACAGCCGTGGAAGTCGTCGCGACCACCCCGGCACGGTGAACGATGCCGACGTGCGCGAACCGGAACAGCGCCTGCCAGGCGTGCCAGGTGTCGAGAACCGCGAACTGGTCGATCCCCATCAGCAGCACCAGCGGGCGCTCGTCACCCACCTCCGAGCGCACCTCGCGCAGGGTGTCGACGCTGTAATTCGGTCCCGCCCTCCCCGACTCGCGATCATCGCAGGCGATACGGTGCTGTCCCGCCAGCGCGAGCCGGATCATCTCGATGCGCTGTGACGGTGAAGCGCGGGGCGCGCTGCGATGCGGCGGGGTG
>JBKJSW010000387.1:0-5879 GCA_046595765.1 Ahniellaceae bacterium | reverse complement strand
CTTCGCCGCCGGACGACCTCGAGGGCGACTTCGCGTTCCTGCACCTGCTGGACGCCACCCACTCGCGCGGGCTCGATCGCGTATCGGTGCGCCGTGCCACGCACGGCGAATGGCTGGTGAGCGCGGCGAGTGATCGTATGGGAGTGCGCTTCGATGGCGTCGACCTTGGGTTCGACCGTCCACCTGAACTCGTGTCGGCCGGCACGGCACCCGGCACCGTGCAATTGCCGCCGGACGGCCACCCGATCGTGCTCGGCGTCGATGCGCAGACCACCGGCGGCTATCCCCGAATCGCGCACGTGATCGCGGCCGACCTGCCGCGCCTCATGCAGTTGCGACCCGGCAACCGCGTGCAGGTGGTGCGCGTCACCCGCGAAGCCGCGGCGATCGCGTGGCTTGCGCGCCAGCGCAGTCTCGCCAGAATGTCCGAAGCCATCATCGGCCGCCTCGCGCTGGAATAGCCATGTCACCCCGGGTCGATCTCAATTGCGACATGGGCGAGGGCTTCGGTGCCTGGTGCATGGGCGACGATGCCGGGGTCATGCCCTGGATCACGTCGGCCAACATCGCCTGCGGTTTCCACGCGGGCGACAGCGCGACCATGGCGGCGACGGTGGCGCTCGCGTCCGGCCACGGCGTCGCCGTCGGCGCGCATGTCGGCCTGCCCGACCTCGCGGGTTTCGGGCGTCGCGAAATGAAGATTGATGCGGCGCAGGCTTACGCCTGGACCCTGCACCAGCTCGGAGCACTCTCTGCCTTCACGACCGCTATCGGCACGCCGATGCGGCACGTGAAGGCGCATGGCGCGCTTTACCACATGGTTGCGCGCGACGCCGCGCTCGCCGTGGCGATGGTGCGCGCGGTCCGCGATTTCGATGCGCGGCTGCTCGTGTATGGTCCGCTGCCTTCGGCACTGTCGACGGCGTGCGCGCATGCCGGGATCGCCTTCGTTGCGGAGGGCTTCGCGGATCGACGCTATGGGTCCGACCGGCGCCTGGTGCCCCGGACCGAAGCCAACGCCTTGATCGAACGCGTCGACGAGGCGGTAGCGCAGGCGCTTGATCTGATCGACCCGACGTCGCAGACCGCTGGCACACGCATCGAAACCCTTTGCCTGCACGGCGATCGCACGGATGCAGCGCTGTTCGCGCGCGCCTTGCGCGAAGCGCTCGACCAGGCACGCGTCGACGTCGTCGCGCCGGGCGCCGGCACGCCGTGAGCTACTGGCCGCTGCTCGGCGTGGCCGTGGTCATCGTGGGTTTCGCGCTGCGACTGAATCCGATGGGCGTGGTGATTGCGGCGGCGATTGCCGCGGGAATCGGCGCGGGCATGGACCCGGTCGCGCTGCTCGAATTGCTCGGCGAAACCTTCGCCAAGAACCGCTTCCTCGCGATCTTCATCCTCGCGCTGCCGGTCATCGGACTGCTCGAGCAACATGGATTGCGCGAGCAGGCCGAGCGCTGGGTCACGCGCCTGCGCGGCGCTACTGCCGGACGCGTCCTGATCGCGTACCACGCGTTGCGGCAGCTTGCTGCAGCGGTCGGACTCACCAGTATCGGCGGTCATGCGCAAACTGTCAGGCCCCTGCTCGCGCCGATGGTGGAGGGTGCCGCGCGCCGCACGCTCGGGTCGTTGCCGGAAGCATTGCGACTCAGGCTGCGCGCGCTCAGCGCGGCGACCGACAACGTCGCCCTGTTCTTCGGCGAGGACATCTTCATCGCGTTCGGTGCGGTGCTGCTGATGCAGGGATTCTTCACCGAACACGGCATTGCGCTCGAACCGCTGCAGATCGCGTTGTGGGGCATCCCCACTGCGTTGTGCGCCTTCACCATCCACTCGGTGCGGCTCATGCGGCTCGACGCCGACATCGCGCGGGCCGCTGCCGCGATTCGGCCAGAAGTGGCGTGATCGCGCTGACGCCCGTCTACGCCTTGCTCGGTGCGCTCATGCTGATCGCGGCGGCATCGAACCTGCGCCGGCGCGGGCAACCTGGAGCACGCGCGAACGCCGCGTTCTGGGGTCTGCTGGGGACGATCACGCTGGCGGCGGACTTGATGCCCCCGCTCATCGTCGGCGTCGTGATCGTGGCAGCCGCGGCAATCGCTGCGAGCGGACGCATGCGCACTCCGCCGACGGCAGCCGACGCGCCGCCGACGCATGTCGCAACACTGCCAGGTAGCGCATTCGGCAATCGGATCTTCGTACCGGCGGTCATGATTCCTGCGCTGACGGTAGCGGCGGTGCTCGCTGCCAAAGCCGCGGAAAATGCCGGGCGGGCCATCGCCACTCCGCAGCACGCAACCTTGCTGGCGCTGGCGCTGGCCTGCGTGCTCGCCGCGATCGCCGGTTGCGTGATGACGCGCGAATCGCCGCGCGCGCCATTGCGCGAGGGCAGCCGACTGCTCGACGCGATTGGCTGGGCTGCAATCCTGCCGCTGTTGCTGGCCATGCTGGGCGGCGTGTTCGCCAAGGCCGGCGTCGGCGAGATCGTCGCCGAGCTGGTGCGCTCCGGCGTCCCGACCGACAGCCGCCTCGCCTGCGTGCTCGCGTACGCGCTGGGCATGGCGCTCTTCACCATGCTGATGGGGAATGCGTTTGCTGCGTTTCCGGTGCTGACCGCCGGCATCGGACTGCCTTTGCTGGTCCAGCAGCATGGTGCCGACGCGGCATCGCTCGCGGCGATTGGCATGCTGTCCGGATATTGCGGCACGCTGCTGACTCCCATGGCCGCAAACTACAATCTCGTACCCGCCGCGCTGCTCGAGCTGCCGGACCGCAACGCGGTGATCCGGGCGCAGGTCGCCACCGCGCTGCCACTGCTCGCGTGCAACATTGCCCTCATGTATTTCATTCCGTTCCGCGACGCATGAGCGACCGGACGCGCGACCGGGGATCGCCACGGCCACCACCTGCGTGGAGCGGCGCGGATATCCGGCCGGGCCTAGGGAGCAAGCCGGCGGCGGCCCGCGCGCAGGCGAGCCGGCAGCCATGCGAACGTCGCGAGCAAGGCCAGCCCCGCCAGTTCGCCCAGCCAGTCAAGCGCTCCGGCACGCTCGTGCGCCAGCGCGAAGGCAAGTTCGGGACCGATTTCGCGCAATGTCCTCAGGAAATCGAACCCAAGCTCGCGGCCGACCACCCCAGCCGCACCGAGATATTGTGCGTAGATCGTTGCGAGAGTGAGCATGGCGGCGTTGAGCAGGAATTCGCGCCAGCGGCTCTGGCGCGCCGCGCCGGCAAGTCCGAGCTGCACCGGTGCGGAGGCGATGAGCAGTGCAACCGGTACGGCCACCCATCCCGCCGGGCTCCCGGTCCACTGGATCACCACGCTCCAGACGCTGCCCGCAGCCAACGCCAGCATCATGGCGAGGAGCCCGGCGCCGGTGGCGGCGTTTCGAATGGAGTGCATCGGGCCTAGGATACTGGTGCGATGTGAGGGAAAAGCATCGACGGCGGTGTGCCGTCGCGACTTGGCGGCGCGGTTCAGTGCCTCCATCTACACTCGAACTCTGCAAGAAGGATTGAACGTGCATCACGGGCGTCACAGTGAACCGGTTGTGTTCGAGCGCGACTGCGCGGCAGTACTGGTCCCGGCGGGGGACGAAGTAACACTGCCCGCGGGCCAGAACGGATACATCACGCAGGCCCTCGGCGGCAGTTTCACCGTGTTCGTCGAGGGCAACCTGTTCCGGATCAGCGGCCGCGACGCGGACGCGCTCGGCAAGGAACCCCTGGCTCTGCCCGAATTGCCTGCCGATGCCAGCGACGCCGAAGTCGAGAAACTGGTGTGGTCCCAGCTGCGTACGTGTTTCGATCCCGAGATCCCGATCAACATCGTGGAACTGGGACTCGTGTACACCTGCGATCTGGAGCGCCGCGACGACGGCGCCCGGCGCGTAAACGTGACGATGACACTGACGGCTCCGGGTTGCGGCATGGGCGACATCCTCATCGAGGACGTACGCAGCAAGCTCGAACTGGTGCCGACGGTGGCCGAGGCAGACGTCGAACTCGTTTTCGAGCCGCCGTGGCACCACGGACTGATGTCCGAGGCGGCGCGCCTCGAGACCGGAATGCTGTAGCTCGCGACAAGACACGACACGACTGGAGAGATGCCCACATGTATCGCCTCATGCTCGCGGTGCTTCTGCTCGGTTTGCTCGGGTCTTTCGCCGCGAACCTCATGGAATTCGGCGGTGCCGCACTGCATCCGCGCCACGGCGAACGCCTGACCGCCGCGGCCGCGCGGGACGGCCTGCGCGTCCAGGTGTACACCGCCGCAGGACGCGCGCTGTTGCCGGCGCTCGGACTGGAGGAGCGCGCGCGGACTTCGGCGCAGGAAATCTACGGAGCGGCATTTGCCCTGCTGGACCGGCAACCCGCCGCCACCGACGAACGCTCTTTGTCCGACATGCTCGACGTACCAGGGGTGTATCGCCCGGCGTGGCGTGTCTTGAGCGCCTGGGCGACGCCCGTGCTGCTCGTGCTGCTGCTGGTTGCGTGGGTCTTCCGTCCGCGCGCGGTGCGCTCGTTTCCCAACCAGCGTTAGCGCCGGCGGCTGCTTTCCGGCTGTTCGTTTGTGGCGAGCGTGCTGAACGTCGGACTGGTTGTTCGAAAGTTGAGCTGGTCAAGAGCGTTTCGCTCGCTGCGCGAGCGAGTGACTTTTGGTTCGTCAAAAGTCACCAAAACCGAGCCGCGCCTGATCGTTCGCCGGAATCGCATCAGCGATTCCGGTGCCCTGCGCTTCTCGCAAACGACCGGGATGCGCAGAACTCGCACTTCCCTGTGCTCAAACATGCTGCGCATCAAGTCCCGGTCGTTTGCTCCGATGCTCGGCTCACTCCAAGGGCGCAAGCTCGCTCTAGGACGCGCATCCCTGCGCTGTACTGAGGCTGCTTGGTGTGCTTCGCTTCGAGCGCAGTCAACCGCCAGGAATACTTCATCACTGGTGCCAGAACACGTACGGCATGTCAGGATTCAGTCGAACCCTCGCCGCTCAAAAGAGTTGAATGATGAGAGCCATTTTCATCGCCCTATTGCTTTCTCTTTCCGCAGCGCACTCCGCTGATCCAGAGGCAGACATACAAGTCAGTCGCGACGCGCGCGAGCTGAATGAGCTTTCCAAACGCACTCTGGGACTTGATTTGCGCTCCCTCGCCTTGCTGCTCGAAACCGACGGCGAGTCCTACGTGCCGGACTTCGCTCTCGAGGAAAATGGGAAGCAGGAGGCGTTGGACGAGTTGGTTGCAGCAGGCTACGTGACGACTGAAAAGGTAAGTGAACTGCCGGATGGGACCCGACCCGACGGCGAACTCACGGTTATTCGACCGACCAGCAGGCGAGATGCGATCGTGCGCGGGTTATGGGGTCTCGAATGAGCACTCTCGTTGACTCAGTTCGGAGCGACCGCGGCGAGTGACCTCGGCGCAGCGCAGGGATGCGCGTGCTGGAGTGAGCTAGCGCGGCTGCTGCTTTCCGGCCTGCTGGCCAGCTTGTGTGCCAACTCACGGATCAAAACAGCGTTTCGCTCGCTTGCCGCAGGCGAGTGAGACTCTGTTGAGACCGCGTTCGTTCCATTTTCGTCGACGCGCGGTCGCGCAACAAACTGGACGATCGCGGGACTTTGTAGGAGCGGGCCATGCCCGCGACATCGGAGCGACTCTGGTCGCGGGCATGGCCCGCTCCTGCAGTTTCCGGCGGGTTGGTGTTTGATGAGAGCCGTGGCGGACCTCAGTTCTGTTCGAGCGGCTCGAAGCGGTTCGCGGCGACGTTCTTGCGCACGCGCGCGGGATCCCAGATGCGGCCGCTCATCGCGATATAGACACCATCCGCGAGCGACTGCACCGCACCGACCGCGGTGCCGATGTTGAACACTGCGTCGG
>JBKJSW010000294.1:0-4151 GCA_046595765.1 Ahniellaceae bacterium | reverse complement strand
CCGCGAAACTCGGGCCGGCCTCCCGGTCGAGCCTGGACGTGCCGCCGTGTGTTTCCGCGCACGCCTTTTCGCAATTGTCGCAGCGCACGCACAACGATTCGTCGATGAGCAGGATATCGGTGGCCTCGCCGGCGCCCTGCGAAATGAGGAACGAAATCAGGTCGCCGCCCGTAGGCAGGTTCTGCAACGCAAGGTTCGCGGCCGCACGCTGGCGGTATTCCGACTGGATGCGCAGCCGCAGCATCGGGTTGCGCTGCATGAGGTCGCGGAACGCCGCGGCGTCGACGCGAACGGTTTCGGAGCCGATTGCCGCAGTGGCGGTGGCCGTGCGCTTGCCTTCCCCCATCATCGTCATCTCGCCGACGTAGTTGCCGGCCGCCACGTATGAAAGCACCACCTCGCGACCGCCGATCTGGCGCGAGATGGTGAGTGAGCCGACGCGCACGAGGTGCAGGCAGTCGCCTTCCTCGCCTTCGCGGAACAACACTTCTCCCGCCTTGAATTTTTCGATGGTCGCGTTGTCGACGATCGGCGCCAGTTCCTGGTACGACGACTCCGGCGCGAACCGGCTCTGGATCGCGCGCAGGATGAAGACTGTGTCGATGTCGCGTTTCACTGCCGCCACCGAGTTGATCAGCTTGTTCATCGACCGGCGCGGCGTCTCGACCAGGACACAGGTCGCGCCACCGACGATCGTCGCGGAACGGCGGCGGCCCGAGATGAGGCTCATCTCGCCCAAGAACTCGCCGCGCTTGAGCGTGATGCGGCGGTCGCCATCGAGGATGACCTGCGCCTCGCCTTCCACGATCGAATAGAAGCTGTCGGTGTAGTCGTTGCGCGAAAACACCACTTCGCCGGGCTTCGGCGTCCTGATCTCGGAGTCGATCATGAACTCGCGCAACTGCAGTGGGGTGATGTGCGACAGCAGTCTGACGTTGTTCTGGACGCGCGCCAAAGCCGCGTCGACCGTCGTGAAACCCGGCATCCGGCCAAACTTCTGGCGCAGCAGGGGTTCGTCGGCGGGCTCCACCGGCCGGCCCTGGATATGCTCGACGACTTCGTACCCCTGGTTCATCGCCTGCTTGATCAGCGGGTAGCCGCCCAGCGCGCCGACGATGTAGAGGCCGGGAACGTTCGATTCGTACTTCGGACTGATCGCCGGCACCGAGGCCGGGTCCTTGTTCGGGAATTCGACGCCGCAGGCCTCGACGAATGCGCGGGGCGCCGACGCGCCCAGCCGCGCGATGACACGATCGAGTGCGATCTCGGCCTTGCCGTTGGGGGTCGACAGCGACATGCGACCGGGCTTCGCGCCACCCTCGACGGCTTCGACGAGTTCGGGTCCCGAACCGAAATAACACTCGACGCGGCCTTCGCCGATGGCTTTCATGATGCCCTGGAGGTTGCCCTCCTTGGCACGCGCGAATTCGTCGCGTCGGTTGATCACGATCACCTTGTTCTTGTCGGCGAGCGCGACCGCGTTTTCGATTGCGGCATCGCCGGCCCCCACGACTACGATGGTTTCGCCTTCGTACTCGTCCGGGTCGTCCAGCTGGTACTGGACGAATGGCAGGTCTTCGCCGGCCACGCCAAGCTTGCGGATATTGCCCTGCAGCCCGATTCCGAGCACCACCGTCTCGGCCTCGAACTCGCGCCCGTTGGCGCATTTGAGCGTGAAATGCCCGCCGGGTTGCTTCGTGATCGCCGTGACCTCGCAACCGTGGACGACATTGGTCTTCAGTCTGGCGACGCCCAGGTCCCACTCGCCAAGGATCTTTTCGCGCGCGCCGGCGGCAAACGTCAGCGGCGAACGCAGCGGCAGCGCGTCCGGCTCCGCCATGACGTGCTTGCCCTTCTGATAGCGGTAGATCGTGTTCGAGAGGTGCTGTTCGCTCTCGAGCAGGATGTGGTTGACGCCGAGTTCGGCTGCGTGCGTGGCCGCACTCATTCCACCGGGGCCTGATCCCACTATCGCGATCCGGAAGCGTTCCGCCATTCAGAACCCCCTGTTGTGGAACGACTGCGCGGACCGCTGTCGATAGCGCCAGGAGTTCCGCTGCCTGCCGTCACATGATAGACCGAATGCCACCGCCGGCCGCCACTCCCGCTCGCGATTGAGTACATCGGGATTGCGGATCGCATGGGTTCTCGGCCATGCTTGGTGCCTCGCCGCGCACCCGGCATCAGCCACGATTGCGCAGCTCGAAAGCGCCCGGCGCAGGCCGGGCGTGGCCATGTCTTCATCCGTGGCTGCGCGCATTTCGCCCGGGCGCGTGCGGCTTCGCAAGGCATCGATGCGCTCGTCGAACAAGGTGTGGTCGTACATGAGTCAGCGATTCGCAGAGTTTCTGTCCACATTGCCGCACTCGGAAGTTGCGAGCGATCCAGTGCTGCCGGTCGACGCCCGTCGCGTCGGCGCATGGATCGACGCCTTGCCGCTGGCCAACGCACCGGCTGCGACCACGCAGTTGCTGGACGGGCTCGCGCGACTCAATCGCCAGTCGGCCGAAGGTAGCGAACGACTCGCCGTGATGGAGGCCATGCGACGGCCGGTGCTGATGATGATCGAGGTGCTCGATCGCCAGGTCATCGGCACGAGCTTCCCATTGCCCTCGTCGAAAGTGGCGATGGCGGGCCAGCTCATCGCCCTGCAGCAGGGCATGGCGCTCGGCTACCGTCTTGCGCTGCGCGAAATCGTGGCCAGCGACGGGCGCGTGTCGTTCCTGCGCGCCAAGTCAGCGGCGACCGCGGCGACCCGAGCGAGCCTGCACCTGGCCGAACTGCTGTGCCGCGATTACCTCATCTACGCCAGTCCTGCGCACGGTACCTGGCGCGATTTCCACAAGTTATACGCGTACGCCGACACGGCGGGATTCGCCGGCAAGTTGATAGACGACCCGCTGCGTCGCGACCTCGAAGCCTCCACGGCGCAAAACTACCTCGCCGCGCTGCTGCATGCGATGACGAACCCCTATCGCATGGCGCAGCGTGACAGTGCGGATGCATTCGCGGCCAGTCGTATCCTGGCGCAGCGCGCCATGCTGACGCCCCAGAACAGCGGCAGCGCGAACATCGTTGCCATCGAGCTCGACAAGGACATCGGCCCCGGTTATTTGCCGGAGGAGCGCGCCGGCAGCGGTGAGGGCGACCTGTTCGTGGACCTCGAGCCGGTGCTGGCCTGGCTCAACCACGAATTGCTCGGGCGCGCCCCGACCACGCCTTTCGTGCTCAAGGCCAAGGGCGTCCCACCGATCACGATGACGCCCGAAGCACTCATGCGCATGACGTCGACCTGGCGACCCGCGCCCATCCGCAGCCACCAGCGGCTACCCGCCGGCCACCAGCTCGATACGCTGGTGGGTCACTCTGCGCTGCATCACGCGCTGTCCGGCGGACTCGATGCGGATGCCATCGAGCGCAGCTTCGGTGGCGAGTCGCAGCGGCTTGGGTCGAGCGTCGCGGCCTCGTGGAGCGAGCGCTACGGCGAGCCGCAACGGCCGCAACGGCACGCCGCGCTTGTGCTCGACCAGAGCCTCGGCGGCTATCGGCTGGAATGGGACAACGTCGTCGGCGCACGCCTCCGCGTCGGCGAAGCAGTCGGCCTCGCGCCGGCGGGTATGGCCGACGACGAGACCGACTGGATGGTCGGACTGGTGCGGTGGATGCGCATCCTTCCCGATGGCCGCGTCGACGCCGGGGTCGAGTTGCTGTCGCGCAAGGCGCGCGCGGGAGCGCTCAGCACCTACGGCGTCGATCAGCGCAAGTCGCAGCCAATCCGTGTGATCTCGATGCTTCCGAGCAAGGGCGACAGCGGCGAGTGCGACCTGTTGCTGCCGAACAGCATCGAGCGCGGCGCCGTGGTGTTCCGGCTGGTCATCGCGCCCAATCCCTACGATCCGACCGACATTTCCGCGCGCGAGCGCTTCAATGATCTCGAACAGATCGAGAACAATGGGGTCTACCTGCATAGCCGACCCGTCGGAAGCCAGTCGCAGACCTGAAGTTTTCACGGGAACGCCGCGGTAACCCCTAGACTTGCCCGATGACCGCAAAGAGCCCATCGATCGGGAAGGACGGCCTGCCCGAAATCGCGGACGATCGCTGGGACGTGCCCGCATTCGAGGCGCGAAAACACCGGCGGGGCGTCGCGG
>JBKJSW010000178.1:0-10785 GCA_046595765.1 Ahniellaceae bacterium | reverse complement strand
TTCCTGTGGATGCTGCACATCATGGATTACGACACGCGCGACGACATCAACAACCGCCTGCTGCAGGTCGCCTCATGGGTCGGCGTCGTCTTTTCGCTCAGTGGCGTCTGGCTGCTGTTCTACAGCTTCCGCCGCCGGGTGCCGCAATGAACCGCTGGATGCGCAAGCTGCACAAGTGGTTCGGGCTGGTGCTCGCCCTGCAGTTCGCGCTGTGGATGGCGAGCGGTCTGATCATGAGCCTGCTCGACCATGACAAGGTGCGAGGGGATCACCACCGCGCCGAGGGCGCAAGGCAGACTTTCGTGTGGCCGACCGGCTCGCTGTCGCCGGCGGCAGTGTTGACCATGAGTTCAGAACGACCCCTGCGCTCCATCGAAGCGTCCTGGTTGCTCGATCGCCCGGTCTACCGTTTGAGCGACGACGCCTCGACCTGGCTGATGGATGCAGTGACCGGAGTGCGGGTGAGTGTGGACTCAGCCACGGCCCTCGTCGTGGCGAACGCCGACTATGTCGGGCGGGGGCGCGCCGGGTCTCCGGAGTTGCTGCGTGCGACGACGCTGGAAGTGCGTGGGCACTCGTCACCGATCTGGCGCGTAGCGTTCGATGACGAAGACTCCACGACGATCTACGTCTCGGGTCAGGATGGAAAAATCCTGGCGCGCCGCAACAACCGCTGGAGACTGTTTGACATCGCCTGGATGCTGCACATCATGGGCTACATGGACCGCGACGACTTCAACAATCCGCTGCTGGCGGCGGCCGCGGCAGGCGGTCTCTGGATCGCTTTGACCGGAGGGTGGTTGCTGGTAGCGAGGCTGCGCATGCGCAAGCCGGCGGCTCGCCAGTGGAACGTCGGGACTTCGCCGTCCGGACATCGCGACGCGGCATGAGCATGCCTCCGCGATGCATGGTGCCGGACGCGACGCTGGGCGTGTGCGGCCCTAATTCGTCGGTTGCAGAACTCAATCGGGATTGCTATTGCGTCGGCGTCGACCGGCCCGCGCTGCACTCGACGCTGGACGCGGCGCTGGCCGCCCACGGATTGCCGGCCGCGTTCGCGGAATCGCATCCGCATTTGTTTGCGGCGCTGCCTGTGTTCGTGTCCCGGCACCACATCGGGAAGATCGCGAACGTAGTGGGGGCGATTGCCGAAGTGACCGCGCTGCCCGCTTACCGCTCGGCGGTGATGGCCTGGGCGCCCGACATCGCCGAATTCGATCCGGGCTCGCCGGGAGGACTGCTGGGACTCGACTTTCATCTGGCGACAGCAGGGCCGCGACTGATCGAGATCAACACGAATCCCGGCGGAATACTCCTCAACGTGTTGCTGGGTCAGGCGCAGCAGGCGTGCATGCCTTCCTTGATGATGCCGTTGACCGACCCGGCGCAGGTCGAACAGGCAGTGCTTGCCGCGGTGCGGGCGGAGTGGCAACTCCAGCGCGGCGATCTTGCGCTTCAGCACATTGCGATCGTCGACGAGTCGCCTCTGCAGCAATACCTCTATCCGGAATTCGTGCTGTTCCAGCAGCTCTTCCGGCAGCACGGATACCGCGCGGAAATCTGCAGCCCCGAGGCGCTGGTGCACAGGAACGATCGACTCTGGTTGGGCGCGCATCCGGTGGATCTGGTCTACAACCGTCTGACCGACTTCGCCTTGCAGCAACCGCAGCATGAAATCCTGCGCACCGCCTATCTGTCCGGAGCGGTGGCGTTGACTCCGCATCCGCGTGCGCATGCACTCTATGCGGACAAACGGAACCTGAGCCTGCTCGGCCAGCGCGAATTCCTCGAGGCGTTCGGCGCCAGCCCGCCCTCCATTGATGCACTCACCGCCGCCGTACCGTTGACGGAACTCGTGACCGCGGACAACCGCGAAGCAATGTGGAGCCGTCGCGGCAAGTTGTTCTTCAAGCCCGCCGCGGGATTCGGCAGCAAGGCCAGCTATCGCGGTGACAAGCTGACCCGCAGGGTGTGGAACGACATCGCGACCGGCACCTATGTCGCGCAGGAACTGGTGGCGCCAAGCGAACGGCACGTGGCGGCAGACTCGAACCCGCTCAAGGTCGACATTCGCTGCTATGCCTATCGTGGCGAGCCGATCCTGTATGCGGCACGCATGTACCAGGGCCAGACCACCAACTTCCGCACGCCCGGTGGCGGCTTCGCGCCGGTGCTGACCAGCATTGCGACGACGTCGCGCGCAGCGGATGCAGCCCCTTAGCGTGGGGTTGGCTGCGTGAGTTTTGCGGGGCATGGGGTAGCGACGAGGAGAGTCAGATGAAGAACGCGCTGTGGGTCCTGTTGCTCGTGGTCGAAGTCGGATGCGCTGCCACCACGCTGTCGCCTGTGCCGCGCGGGGCGGACATCGACGCGACCGCGCCGCGCGAGGCCGGCATCGACGCGACTGCGCCGCGCGAGGCCGACATCGACGCGACTGCGCGTCGCCTCATGCAGCGCGAACACGTGCAGGGCCTCGCCTTCGCGATCATCGATGGCGGACAGGTCACGCACGTCGCGGCGCTCGGACAGCGCAACGTGGCGCGCAACCTGCCGCTCACGCGCGACACAGTGATGTACGGCGCGTCGCTGACCAAGGTCGCGTTCGCATGGATGCTCATGCAGCTGGTCGACGAAGGCCGGCTCGATCTCGACGCAACCGTCGCCGAGTTGTTGCCCCGACCATTGCCGGAATACGACGAATTCACCGACCTCGCCGGCGACGAACGCTGGCGGCTGCTCACACCGCGCATTCTTCTCACCCACTCGAGCGGCTTCGCGAATTTTCGCTGGCTGGAAGCGGACGGAAAGCTGCAATTCCACCGCACGCCCGGCGCGCGCTATGGCTATTCGGGAGAGGGTTTCTACATCCTGCAGCTCATCCTCGAGCAAGGCCTCAAGCTCGATGCCGCCAAGGAGATGCAGGCGCGCGTGTTCGACCGCTTCGGGATGACCCGCACCAGCATGCAGTGGCGCGACGACTTCGCACGGGATCTCGCCGATGGCTATCGCATGGATGGGTCGATGGAAGTGCATGACGAACGCAGTTCCGCGAGCGCCGCGGGATCGATGGACACGACCATTGCAGACCAGGCGCGGTTGTGGGCGGGCATCGTGCGCGGCGATGGGCTGACTGCAGCGTCGCGTGCCGAGCTCGTGCGGGGGCAGCTTGCGATCGACTCCGCGCACCAGTTCCCCACGCTGACCGGAGGCGATGCCGCGATCGAGAACGCGCGCGACGCCCTCGCCCCGCCGGTCTCGGAGTGGTGACCTTCACCGACGCGAGCGGCCCGGCATGGTTCAAGGGCGGCCATAACGACTCCACGGGCAACATGGTGATCTGCCTGGAAGCGACGCAACGTTGCGCGGTGATGCTCTCGAACGACGTGCGCGCCGAACGCCTCTATCCCGAACTCGCGCGCGCCATCCTCGGCGACACACGCATGCCCTGGCGCTGGGAGTACGACTGGTACGGCGCGTCCGCCGACGGCCACGAGGATCGGCCGTAGGAGGGGGCAACCGACCGCCGAAGGGTAGCCAAGAACAGTGGCCAGTCTCGCCGCGCGGCTCGCCCAGTGAACTGACGAGCTTCGCCAGCGCAAGTGCCCACGATCAACGCGATTGTCTCCGGCGGTGAACGACCCACAAGGGTCACTGCTTGGTGTTGAAAAAGCGCGCACGGTAGCGGAGCCGAGCACGCGACGACCCCATGCCCTACCAGTAGGCGAGCAGCACTGCTTTCAGCAACATCGCCTGCTGATGCGCGGTCGGGCTATTCGCGTCGTTGCAGTAGTGCAGGTCGAACGCCGACAGATCCAGCAGATCCACCAGGTGATGCACCGCGCGCGCAATCGATCCCGGCACGAGTTGCGACTCAAGGTCCAACGGCAACAATCGCGAATTCAGGTCCACATGCTAGTAGCGCGATGCTTGTAGCTCGCCATCGAATATCCGCTTGTCCGCTCCGCCTCATGCGACCAAGATCAGGGCCAGTTTTCTACAGCCTCGTCAGTCCTCAGACACAATGCTCGGTAGAGACAAATGAGCTTCGCGACTCTCTTCAAGCGTCCTTCCGCCTATGTTCCTGTGGCAATGTCCATTGCAGCCTTGCTCATTGCATTAGGGCACATTGCAATGTTCGGCACTGCACGTGAAGCAGACGAGGGGACAGCCGCCCATCTTTGGCAACTTCTCATAGGTGCGCAGTTGCCGGTGGTTCTTTATTTCGCACTTAAATGGCTTCCTCGGGAGCGACGTTCCGCACTGCTAGTCCTAGCAGTCCAAGCAAGTGCTGGACTTGCGGCGCTTGCGCCGGTTTACATTTTAGGCCTCTAGCTGACGTCTAATATTTCCCGTCTTGGTGGGCTTGATTCTGGCCACTTCGTCTTCCCTCGACGGCGTTTTCGGGGCGTTTGCTCAGTCGTTTACGACCATCTGTTTTTGGCCGGTTTCGACCGATCGAGCAGACGCGCAAGCAACTCTTGGTTGCGTTCGCCGCTCCGACGCCGACTTGCGGGCGCTGAGCGGACCCGAAGCTGACCTTCCTTGCGGCGAAAATGGACTGAGGCCTATGCTTCGTAAGTAGCAGCCAACTGGGCTTCTGGGAACTCCGAGCATGGGAACACAACACGTTTCCCGCCGAGAGGTACTCGTCGGTATCGCAGCTGGGTTGGGCAGCGCGACGTTGGTGCCCTTTGGGTGCTCATCGCGCCGTAGCGGCGCGAATGCGGTCGACGTTGATCCTGCACTGCTCGATCTGCGGCAAGCAGCCGGCGCCGTCCAATCGCGGGCGCTGTCCCCCGTGGAACTGACGCGCTCCTGCCTGGAGCGCATAGCGCGTTTTGACAAGCGCCTCAATTCATTCATCACCGTGACCTCGGAACGGGCGTTGGCCGACGCGCGCCAGGCCGAAGACGAGATAGGCAAAGGGCGATGGAGGGGTCCGCTTCATGGAATCCCCCTCGCGTTGAAGGACAACATCGACACCTCCGGCGTGCTCACGACGGCCGCCAGCGAAGTTTTTGCCGAGCGTGTACCCACCGTGGATGCAGATGTCGTCCGTCGGCTCAAAGCAGCTGGCGCGATCATTCTGGGGAAGCTAAACCTCCATGAATTCGCGGGCGGCACCACATCGGCGATCAGCCATTACGGCCCCGTGCGCAATCCATGGGACCTAGAGCGCATTGCCGGCGGCTCGTCTGGCGGGTGCGGGGCTGCAGTCGCGGCCAATCTCTGCTTCGGCGCCGTGGGAACCGACACTGGGGGATCGATCCGCATTCCCGCCGCAGCCTGCGGAATCGTCGGATTGAAGCCAACATACGGGGTTGTCAGTTTGGAAGGGACCGTACCGGTTTCAGCCTCGTTCGACCACGTGGGTCCGATGTGCCGAACGGTGGCAGACACCGCGCTGATGTTCCGCGCGTTGACGGACCATCCTGTCGCAAAGGCTTACAACCCCGATGCACCCGCTTCGGTATCGCGACTTCGTGTCGGCGTGGTGCGCATCATCGGCGAAATATGCGACGCCCCCGTGGAGCCTGAAGTCCAGGCGGCGTTCGATGCCGCTGTAAGTCTGATCCGCTCACTGGTCGGTTCGGTTCGGGAGGTCGAGTTGCCGATGCCCGACCTCGGAAACCTGATCGGCGCCGAGGAGTATCCCTTTCACGAACATTTTTTGACCGCGACACCCGAGAAGTACGATCCGCGAACGCGAGAGAACATACTGACCGGGCAGGGAATCACAGCGGACGAGCATTCGCGTCTGCGGCGAGAACTCGCACGGCATCGCGCATCCGCCCAGGACGCGTTCTCCCAGACCGATCTGGTTATCCTCCCGACGCTTCCCATTCTGCCGATGAAGATTGGAGAAGCAACGAAACCTTTCTCGTTCCCCGCATGCACTTTCGCTTTCAGTCTCGGAGGCTGGCCAGCGATTTCTATTCCCTGCGGGTTCTCACGAGCCGGCCTCCCCATCGGGCTCCTGATTGGCGGTCCCGCCCTATCGGAGCCGCGAATATTCTCGCTCGCGGAAGCGTACGAATGTTCCACCCATTGGCATCAACGTAGTCCACCTCTATCCTGACAACTTCACGGACGGTCTGCAGGACCAGATTTGGACGGAATGCGACCGATCGTGCTGTCGACGCATGAGGCGCAACCATGTGTGCCATTCAACCGCCGAAATCACGGTTTTGTTGTTCGTCGTGCTCCACGCGGTGGCGTAGCATGATGTACCCATCTACCCGACGAGGAGAAGTCACATGAAGTCCCTGTTACGTTTTTCCCTCGCGCTGACTCTGGCGCTCTTCGTTGCATGGACATCCTTGGCCGCCGCAACGAGAGCGCCTTCCGGCGCCCAGGCGGTGGACGAGGCCTGGCGCAAGGCGATCACTGCCAACGATCTCAACGCTGTCATGTTGTGCTACTCGAAGGACGCCGTGATGTGGCTTCCCGGCGCCCCTGAGGCGAAGGGCACAGTGGCCATCCGCAAGTCTTACGCAGATCTTTTGGCTGCGAATTCCGTGACTGGCGCCACCTTCGCCAACACCCACTACGAAACTTCCGGGAACCTTTCGGTCGGTTGGGGCGACTTCACCCTAAACCTATCTCCAAAGGCTGGAGGCAGCCCTGTTTCCCTGTCGGGCCGCTTCTCCGTCATCGCGAGGAAAGAGGGTGGCAAGTGGACTTACCTGGTTGATCACGCCTCAGCTTCTCCTGCTCCTCCGGCGCCACACTGATACAAGATTTTGATCGCTTGACTCGCCTGACAATTTCGCAAGTACTCTTGACGTTCCAAACACCCTTGTTGGAGTGGACTGATGAATCGGGCAAACGGAACGTGCGGCCTATTTGCAATTCTTGTAGGCGTATTTTTGCTCATCGAGGGGATCTGGGGATTGTTTAGCCCCATCGTGTTTGGCGTCCTCACGACAAACACGCTCCATGCGGTCATTCACATAGCCCTGGGTGTCATCGGCATCTGGGTTGGGTTGAGAGCCGGCGCGAGAAAATATTGCCTGTTCCTCGGCGTGCTTCTAATTGCGGTCGGCGCCTTGTGGTTCGTTCCCGTGACCGGATCAATCATTACTTCGCTGCTCAACGTCAATGCCGCAGTCGCATACTTGAATCTTGTGGTTGGTGCGGTGGCGCTTCTGCTGGTCCTTACTGCTCGGTCGCACGCAGCTTCGGTCTGAATCGCCCTGCCTTTCGCAAACAGGAGCCGATGGCGACCGACCGCTTTTGGCAGATTCATTTGAAAATCTGTGCA
Source organism: Ahniellaceae bacterium (assembly GCA_046595765.1). Lineage (GTDB taxonomy): Bacteria > Pseudomonadota > Gammaproteobacteria > Xanthomonadales > Ahniellaceae > JBBQNY01. The sequence goes on along the minus strand of JBKJSW010000178.1, from coordinate 3,521 downwards.
GTGAAAGGTCGCTTCGATTTCAGGTGTGGTTGCGTTGAAGACGGTGCGATTCTGAGTCTCCGGACGACTACGCACCGCGTAGAAAGTGCCTGTCGCGAGGGTCAGGTAGTTGGACTTTTCGTCGAGTCGGGTTTTTCAACGGGATAGGCCGAACCGACCCGGTAAGAAATTCGCCGGATGCGGGCAAGGTATCTGACGAATTTGGTGAAGTTGCAAGGAGAGAATGGTCAACTGGCCGGCGAAATGCGCCGGCCCCGATTCCGAGTTATCTCACCGTGCCCTTGAGTTTGGTGTTGCCGATCGGAGCTTGGACTACCCCGAGATTTCTTGTGCGGCCATCGATGCGCGACGCCTTCGGCCGGCGCATAGCAGCCCCCTTCGCATGTTCAGCACCCTAAAAGGAAGCTCCGCGTAGGATTCAGAGCCCCAACCAAAAAAGATATCGCGCCATGGCTTCGATTACCCAGGGATTGCTCGGCGAGTTGCAAGGCAACTCGCTCTCGCAGATCGGCCAGAAGCTAGGCATTACACCTGAGCAAGCCGCGTCCGCCGTTGCCGCTGCCTTGGCGCTGTTGATCGGCGCGATGGGTCGCAATGCCCGCCAGCCGCAGGCCGCAGAATCCCTGTTCGGTGCGCTGCAGCGTGACCATCTTGGACTCGATCCGCAGTCAGTGTTGAATAGCGCGCTGGGAGGCGGCGGGAAGGGCAGTGAAATTCTTGGACATATCTTCGGTTCGCGCCAGCAAATAGCTGCGCAAGGCCTGGGCACCGCCGGAGGCGTTGGATCGGACCGGGCGAATACATTGCTGCGCCTGCTGGCGCCCGTCGCAATGGCTTATGTGTCTAAGCGCATGTACGAAAGTCGCCACCGGGACACGGCGAATACGGCAGGCGCGGCGGCGACGCCGGAATCGCTGGGCGAGGAACTCGGTCGCGAAGAAGAGCGGATCACCCAGCAGGGTGGAATAGCCGGTGGCCTGCTTGGCGCGGTGCTCGATCGCAACCATGATGGCAAGGTCGATTTCTCGGACCTGCTGGCGGCCGGCGCGCGCGGATAGTCGAACAGCCCGGAAATCGTCGCTTGAAATACTTCCAGAATTCTGGAAGCATGGAACCATGAGAACCGCAATCGCACTGGCCTCGCTCACGGCGCTGGGCCACGCCTCACGCCTCGCGGCGTTCCGCCAGCTCGTGCAGACGGGTCCCGGAGGAATGACGGTTGGCGACCTGCGCGATCGGCTCAAACTGCCGCCCGCGACTCTGTCAGCGCACCTCAACGTCCTGCGCGCAGCGAAGCTGGTGACAGACCAGCGCGAGGGGCGCCTGATCCGCGTGCGGGCGAACTATGCACAGATGAATGCGCTGATCGCCTACCTCACCGAGAACTGCTGCGCCGGCATGCTCGAGTGCTCGCCGGCGAAGCAATGCTCGCCACCCGTCGTGCGCGCCACGGGCAAGAAATGAGCCGCCACCTGTACAACGTCCATGCGCCCGACTGCTGCTGAAATGAGGAGTGCCGAGCCGACGCAAGCCGAAGCGGATGCGCGCGCTGTCCGCATCAAGCGCGTGCTGTTCGTCTGCGTCGAGAACTCGAACCGCAGCCAGATGGCGGAGGCGTTTGCGCGGATGCAGGGGCTCGAAGCCCACAGTGCCGGATCGAAGCCATCCGGCGTGATCAACCCCAAGGCCGTCGCCAGCATGGCGGAGCACGGCTACGACCTCACCGCGCACCGCTCGAAGTCGCTCGCCGACGTCGAGGGACTCGATTTCGATGCCGTCATCACGATGGGTTGCGGCGACAGCTGTCCGTGGGTCCCGGCGCGACGCCGGGAAGACTGGGCGTTGCCAGATCCGAAGGCCCTCGATGGCGACGCATACCGTGCCGTGCGCGATGCCATCGCCGCGCACGTACGCCGGCTGGCGGAGTCGCTGTGAGGGGGCGTTGATGTCCATGCCGAGGCGGTTGCTCGCCGAGTTCATCGGCACCGCGCTGTTGCTGGCGGCGGTGGTGGGGTCGGGAATCATGGCGGTGGCGTTGTCACAGGGTAACGACGGCCTCGCGCTGCTCGCCAACGCCGCTGCGACCGCGGGCATGCTGTACGTGCTGATCGTGGTGCTGGGGCCGGTTTCGGGCGCGCACTTCAATCCCGCCGTCACGCTGGTGATGCGGCTGCGCGGCGAACTCCGCACCTCCGACGCGCTCGCCTACACGGCGGTGCAGGTGCTCGCCGCCATCGCCGGGGTCATGCTCGCGCACGCCATGTTCGCACAGCCGCTCGTGCAGCCGGGCATCCGCGTGCGCGCGGGAGAAGCGCAGTGGTTGAGCGAAGCCGTGGCGACCTTTGGCCTGTTGTTGACGATCCTGCTCGGCAGTCGCCACCGGCCGCAGGCGATGCCGGCCCTCGTCGCCAGCTACATCTTTGCCGCCTACTGGTTCACTGCCAGTACCTCGTTCGCCAATCCCGCGGTGACGCTGGCACGCGCGCTGACGCAGACGTTCGCCGGCATACGCCCCGACGATGTGGCCGGCTTCATCGCCGCCCAATTCGTCGGCGCGCTCGCGGCCCTGGCAACATCCAGGGCATTCGCGCCGGCGCCTGCCGCCACGGCCTGACTGGCCGCGGCGTTCACTGCAAATTTAAGCGCGATCCCTATCCTCCGTGGCTCGAAACACCCCGCCACCAACACGGAGCACGACATGACGACAGAAGTTCGCGACAACCGGGAAGGCCAGAAGAATTCCCCGAAGGGTCCCGATGCGCAGCAGGGCAACGATTCCGATCGCAAGAAGGGCGCGCTCGAGCACGGTCACGGCAAGAACCAGTCGACCGCGGATTCGGTGCCGAATCGCGAGAAGCACAACGAGGGAAAGTAGGATTGGAAGGGTGCGCTCGCCGTCAGCTGCAGCCGCGGAGTGCCAGGTTGAGAAGCACCGTCAATGCCACCGAAGCGATGATGCTGACGAGGCAACCGGACGTTTTGATCCTGACGGGCATGCGCGGCTCCGCTAAGCGTAGGGCGCAGAGCATAGGAAGCAGACCATGAACGCATTGCACCCGGAACTGGAGCAGGCACTGCGGCTGTTCGAAAGCAACCTGCGCGCGATGGCGGAGTTGTCCGATCCGCTGGCCTTGGCGACGATCGAGCGCGAGGCCGATGCGCTGTTGCGCTCGGCCTCGCCCGCGGAGCAGGAGCGCGTCCGCGCGCGGCTCAATTGCATGTTGGGATCCGCGGGACTGGTGCCGTCGGACAACGAAGGCGAGGCTTGCAGATAGCATTGGCAGTCGGCTCGACAGGAGCCCAATCGGACGACAGCGCTTCGTGAGCAGGCAATACGCACCATCGGCGCCAGCCAATCCGGCGTTCGCCCGATGACCGATCACCGCGCATCTCCCGAGTTGATCGACGACGATCTGGTCGAGCGTCTGCGCGCGGCGAGTGCACTGCTCGAAGCCGTGGCGGCGGATGCGAGCGTGCTCGATGCCGTGCCGGTGGCCGAACTCAAGCGCCTGCGCGAAGCG
>JBKJSW010000451.1:0-3839 GCA_046595765.1 Ahniellaceae bacterium | reverse complement strand
CGACCGCTGCGCGGTGGTCGAACCCGGCGTGCTCAACGGCGACCTGCAGGCAGCATTGCAGCCGCATGGGCTGTTCTGGCCGCCCGACCCGACCAGCGCCGCGTTCAGCACCATCGGCGGCAACCTCGCCTGCAACGCCGGTGGCCCGCGCGCGGTGAAGTACGGCGCCAGCCGCGACAACACGCTGGGCGTGCGTGCGGTGACCAGACGCGGCGACCTCATCGACTGCGGCGGCGCGACCACGAAGGGTTCAACCGGCTATGACCTGACGAGGCTCCTGGTGGGTTCGGAAGGCACGCACGCGGTGATCACCGAAGCCACGCTGCGACTGGTCCCGCTGCCGGATGGCGTGATCACGTTGCGCGCCCTCTTCGATTCGGTGGAATCGTGCGCGCGCGCCGTGGCGCGGATCATGGCGCAGCCGCAGACGCCATGCGCCCTGGAGTTCATGGACGACGCGGCACTGCGACTGCTGCGCGCACAAGGCGTGGCGCTGCCGGAAGCGAGTGCGATGCTCATGATCGAAGTCGATGGACCACGCACTGCGCTGGCGGCAAGCGTCGCTGCGGTGGCTGCCGCGACGCGTGGCGACGGCATGATCGATCTCGTGGAAGCGGCGGATGCGGACGCGGTCGCTGCGCTGTGGTCGGCACGTCGCGCGCTGTCGCCCGCGCTGCGCACGCTGTCGCCAAACAAGATCAACGAGGACGTGGTGGTGCCGGTGGCGCAGTTGCCCGACCTGGTGAAAGGCGTGGCGGAGATCGCGCGCACGAGCGGCGTGCAGATCGTCACGTTCGGCCATGCCGGCAACGGCAACCTCCACGTCAACCTGCTGCCGCGCGCCGACGATACGTCGCAGCACGAAACCGTCGCCGTGGCGCTCGACCAGTTGTTCGAACTGGTACTTGGGCTCGGCGGCACGCTCTCGGGCGAACACGGCATCGGCATGGCCAAGCGCGCCTTCATGGCACGCGCCATCACGCCGACGACGCTCGAACTCATGCGCGCCATCAAGCGACAGTTCGATCCGCACGGCATTCTCAACCCGGGCAAGCTGCTGCCCGCGCCTTTGTAAAAGCTCTCGTCGTCGAGCGAAGCGCGACGCCTTCGCCCCCTCGCCCCATTTACGGGGGAGGGTGATTGAGCGTGCTTGCCAGCACTGCTCGCGCGCGCAACCACTCCCCAAGGGGCGGCAAGGGTTGGGGGCGAAGAGGAGCGTTTGCGGACCACTGGTCCGCGCGACGATGAGCGCCATCGGCATGCCAGCCGATGGCCGGAGAGGGCGCTCTACAAGCCTTGTCAACGAGACGCGGCCCGTGTTTTGCCGTGGGTACCTTCTGCTCACACTCGTGGCCAGGGAACTAGCCGAAATGATCATATCCGCGTGGATCGAGAAGCTTCGCAGCGCCCGCGCCCGCGCGCCACAGACCCTTGTGCCCATGCGTCGCGCCGATCCGGGTCACGGGCACCGCCAGGCGCCCCGCGATCCCGGTGATCCTGCGCGCGTGTCGCGGCGGCGCGGTGAACAGCAGCGTGTAGTCGTCGCCCCCGCCTTGCAACGCCTCGCGTGCCCCGGCATCGCGTACGCTCCTGGATAACGCCGGGGACGCGGGCAAGCACGTGGCGTCGATCGTCGCCCCGACGTTGGAAGCGTGCAACACGTGCGCCAGATCGGCGTAGACGCCATCGGACACATCGATCATCCCATTCGCCACGCCGCGCAATGCCAGGCCCAACGCGAGCGGCGGCTGCGGACGATCGAGCGCTCGCACCAGTCGTGCGCGGTCGCGCGCGCCGGGATGCAGGCGATTTTCGATGCAGGCGAGCCCCGCCGCCGCATCGCCCAGCACGCCGGCCACCCAGATGTCGTCTTCAGCCTGCGCGCCGCTGCGCAGCACGGCGCGTCCACGCGGCACGCTGCCCAGCAAGGTCACGCTGGCCGCGAGTGGCCCGCGCGTGGTGTCGCCACCGACGAGCGCGATGCCGTAACGGCGCGCGCACGCGAGCAGACCGCGCGTCACCGGCAGCGCCATGCGGGCGTCGGGCACGGTCAGGGACGACAACGCCCAGCGCGGCTGCGCGGCCATCGCGGCAAGGTCCGAGACATTGACCCCGAGCGCCTTCCAGCCTACGGATTCGAGTTGGGTACCGTACGGGAAGTGCACCCCGGCGATGAGGGTGTCGACCGCCGCGACCAGCTGCATTCCGCGCGGGAGATCGAGCACCGCAGCGTCGTCGCCGATACCGACGCAGGCGTCATGCCCGCCGCGCGCCATCTGCGCGATGCGACGGATGAGCGCGAATTCGCTCGACATCAATTTCCCCCGCGCCGGTGGCACTTGCGTCGATGCAGGTGGCCCGACTCGGATGCACGCACAAGGCGCGTCGCCGTCAGCGGCGATACTCGGTCGCACGAGACTGCGCGGCCACGCGGTCGAGCACCCCGTTAACGAACGTGTGTCCATGCATCGCGCCGAAGCGCTTCGCGATATCCACCGCCTCGTTGATGATGACGCGATACGGCACATCGGCGCGATGCGCGAGTTCGTACGCGCCGAGCCGCAGCACCGCCCGCTCGATCGGATCGATCGCCGCGACATCGCGATCGAGCCACGGCTGCAGCGCGACGTCGAGGTCCGCGCAATGCGCGGCGACGCCCCGTACCAGTCCCTCGAAATAGTCCACGTCGGCAATTTCCATCTGCTGCTCGTCGGCGAACTGCCCGATGACCTGGTCGATGGGCGTCCCGGACAGCTGCCACGCATAGATCGCCTGCAGCGCGCGCCGGCGTGCGCGACCGCGCGCAGCGGTATCGACGCCGTCGGCGCGTGCGCCTTTCACTTGATGCGTGCCACCAGTGCGGCGGCCTCGATCGCGGCCAGCGTCGCCTGGTAACCCTTGTTCTCATCGCCCGGCACGGCCCGGGCTTCGGCATCCTCGATGCAGTCGACGGCAAGCACCGCGTTGCCGATGGGCACGCCGCTCTCAACCTGGACCTGCATGAGGCCGCGCGCGCACTCGTCCGCAATGTGCTCGAAGTGGCGCGTATCGCCACGCACCACGCAGCCAAGCGCGACCATCGCGGCGAAGCGCTGGCTGCGCGCGAGATGCGCCGCCGCCAGCGGCAATTCCCACGCACCCGGCACGTGGAACACCTCGACGGCGGTGTCGGCGACCCCACGGCTCGCAAAGGCCGTGCCGGCGCCCGCGAGCAGGCGCTCGACGATGGCGCCATTGAAGCGCGCGGCGACCACCGCGAAACGCGCGGCCGGAGGCGGCGCAGCGGTGTGATCGAATACTGCGGCTCCACTCATGCGCGAAAACGACTCGGATCCTGCGGCGGAATCGACACTGTAACAGTGCGTTGCGCGCGGACCGGCGGGTGGCGCCGCTTCGACGGAGCGCCGGTACGCGATGAGGTCCGCGATGGAGCCGATGAGCAGCCCCCGCGCCCGCGCGAATCGTTCAAGCGCAGGACGCCGTGCCATGCGCCCGTCTTCGTCGAGTATCTCGACGATTACCCCCGCGGGGGACTTGCCCGCGAGTCGGGCCAGGTCCACGGCGGCTTCGGTGTGGCCGGCGCGCGCCAGTACGCCGCCGGACCGCGCCGCCAGTGGAAACACATGCCTGGGCTGGTGCAGGTCGGCGGGGCGAGAGTCTGGTGCGACCGCGGTACGGATGGTGTGGGCGCGGTCGTGCGCCGAAATTCCGGTGCTCACGCCTTCCGCCGCCTCGATCGACACGGTGAATGCGGTGCCATGGCGGCTGCGGTTGCGGCGCGCCATGGGCGGCAGGCGGAGCTCGCGGCAGCGTTCCGCGGTGAGCGCCAGGCAGATGAG
>JBKJSW010000235.1:0-6061 GCA_046595765.1 Ahniellaceae bacterium | reverse complement strand
GCGCGGCAGTGCCGCGCGAAAGCGCCGCCTCACCCTGCCTCGGGCGTTCGGCGGGCCGCGCCATGGCGCGGCGCTTTCCGCCTCACCCACGCGCGGTGTAGGCTTGACGTGGGGCCGACCGCGCATGCGGTGCCTCGTGCGGGTGCCGCCGGCACCGCATCCTGGTCGGAGGCGCCGGTGGCTACCACTATTCGCGGTCGCACGAATCTGACACTGTTTTCTTCACGGGATGGGCTGGACAGCCATCGCATCCGTTTGATCCTTGCCGCCAAGGGCGTCACTTTCGAACTGGTGCCGGTCGACCTCGCGTTTCCGCCCGAGGACCTGCTGGATCTCAATCCGTACCACACACTCCCGACCCTCGCCGATCGCGACCTCGTCCTCTATGACACCGGGGTTATCGCCGAGTACCTGGACGAGCGATACCCCCATCCGCCGCTGATGCCGATCGACCCGCTGTCGCGTGCGCGCGTACGACTGGGCGTCTCACGTCTGGTGAGTGACTGGTTTCCGCATGTCGCTTCGATCATCCAGGGGCCGCGTGCCACCAGCGAGGCCTCGCGCAAACGCCTGCGCGAACAGGTGATCGGTAGCCTGCCCATCTTCAAGATGTCGAAGTTCTTCCTCAGCAACGAATTCACGCTGGCGGATTGCACGCTGGTGCCGTTGCTGTGGCGGCTGCCCGCGCTTGGCGTGGTGCTTCCGCGAGAAGCCAAGCCGATCGAGGATTACGCCGAAAAGCTGTTCCGCCATCCCGGTTTCGAGCGGAGCCTGACGTCAGAGGAACGCTCGATGCGACCCGCGTCCGCCGCATGACGAAGCCGCAGGGCATGACTTCAAATCGCCCGTACATGCTGCGCGCGATGTACGACTGGATTAACGACAACGACATGTCGCCGTACCTGCTGGTCAACGCGCGCGTTCCTGGGGTGCGGGTTCCCGCGCATGTGGTCGCGGACGGCCAGGTCGTGTTGAACGTCGCGGCGCGGGCGGTAGGCGCCCTCGATCTCGGCAACGACTGGATCCGCTTCGAGGCCCGTTTCGGCGGAGTGTCCCACCGGATCGAAGTCCCGATCGGGGCGTTGCTCGCGGTCTATGCCAAGGAAAGCGGGCAGGGCATGATGTTCCCTGCCGAAGATGCCGCGGTTTCGGAGGCGGGTGGTGCCGACGACGCCTCTGTCGGGCGCGTGGCCGATGCGGGCCCCGCGACCGATGGCGGCAAGCCGCCGCCGAAAAAGGGCGCGCATCTCAGGGTCGTCAAGTAACCCGACGCGGAAAGTTCGCGCGGAAAGATATGATGTTCCATCGCCACATCGGCGATGGCTGGTGCAGGATTGGAGAGTTGCGGATGAAGCTGCTGTTTCCGAATGGCGAACATGACGCCTTCACGCTCAAGGCCGGGGACAATCGGGTCGGCAGCCATGCCGACTGCGAAGTACGGTTGGCCGCGGAAGGAATCGCTCCGGCGCATTGCGTGATCCACATCGACGGCGACGTCGCGACACTCGCGATCCCCGACCCGGCCAACGTGGTCGTCATCAATGGCCGCCAGGCGGCCGATGGCACCGCGTTCAAGGTGGGCGACCTGTTGCTGTTCGCTCGCGTCGGTGCGCGCGTGGTGGCTGGCGAGAAAGTGGCTGCACCGCCTCCGCCGATGGCGCCCATGCCGATGATGGGCGACGACGACGGCCATACGCGCGTGCGCATGGCGCTGCCGCGATACATGCTGCGTGGAGTATCGGGTGTGACCTTCGGCAAGACGCTGCCGCTCTACGGAAGCATGGTGATCGGACGCCAGGCCGATTGCGAGATTTCGATTCCGAGCGACGAAATCTCGCGCCGGCATGCCCGCCTCGAAGTCACGCCGAACGGCGTGCGCGTGGAAGATCTGGGTTCGTCCAATGGCACGTACGTGAACGACAAGCGGGTCGAGAACGCCATGCTAAAGGTCGGAGACGAACTGCGTCTCGACACGTTGCGCTTCCAGGTGACGGCCCCGGGCATGGAGACGCCCGCGAGTGCCGCCAAGCCGGCGGTCACGTCCGCCGCAGCGACTCCGCGGAAGACGCAAGCCGCGCAACCTGCCTGGGTCTGGATGCTGGTCGGCGTGGGCGTCGTCGCGGTGATCGCCGCGGGCCTCAAGATGCTCGGCTATCTGTAGCGACCGGGACGCATGACGCTGGTCCTCTTCCCCGATGGTGGGGAAGGGGTCATCGGGTGATGCGCAACGAAAGATCGATGGCGCGCACGTGCTTGGTGATCGCCCCCACCGAGATGAAATCGACGCCGCTACGCGCGATGTCCGCCAGCGCATCCAGCGTCACGTTGCCGGAGACCTCGAGCGGCACCCGGCCCTCCACGACAGCGACCGCGCGCAGGCGATCCTCGGCGCTGAACTCGTCGAGCATGATCCGGTCGGCAGCGGCGGCGAGCGCCTGCTCCAGTTCGACGAGGTTTTCCACCTCCACTTCCACCATGAGCGTCGGTGCCAGTGCGCGCGCGGCCAAAACGGCCGCCGCAATGCCACCCGCGGCCGCGATGTGGTTTTCCTTGACGAGCACCGCATCGAACAAGCCCATCCGATGGTTGCTGCCGCCACCCGCGCGCACGGCGTATTTCTGCGCGTAGCGCAGTCCCGGCAGCGTCTTGCGCGTGTCGAGTATCCGGCAGCGCGTACCGGCGATCGCCGCGACATACGATGCGGTGAGAGTGGCGGTGCCGGACAGCGTCTGCAGGAAATTGAGCGCGGAACGTTCCGCCGACAGCAGGGCCCGCGCCTCTCCGGTCAACGTGCAGATCGTGTCGCCGCGCGCGAAGGTGTCGCCGTCCCCGCACCACCACTCGACGCGCGCATCGGGATCGAGCGCGCGAAAACAAGCCTCGGCCCACGCCGCACCCGCGAGGACGGCGGGCGCGGGGTCCTTGCTGACGATGCGCGCGGTGACCTGCCCATCGGGTACAAGCGCGGCCGTCGCATCGCCGCCGCCCACGTCTTCAGCGAGCGCACGAGCCACGTCGGCAGCGACCTGCGCCGCATCGGGCGGCTGCAAGGGTTGGAGGCCCGTCACGCCGCGTCGGCAGTCGGGGGGCGCAAGCCGTGCATCGACGGCTTCAACGCGGAAAGTGGTTGAACTGGGTGGTGCCGATGCCCTCGTCGGCGAGCATGACGGGGATGCCGTCCTCGATTCGGTAGAACACATGCTGGTCGGTGGTGATGAGCGCCTCTCGAACCGGAGCCGCCACCACATTCCCGGCAACATCGAGTGCTTGCCCCGCAGCGATGGCGGTGTTCAGCGCATCGAGCTCGATGGTGGATGCGATCCGCACCGGCACCTTGCTCACCGGGCAGCAGAGGATGTCGAGCAGACGTCTGTCGAGTGCCATGGATCAGCCTGACGCAATGAACTGGGCTGGTAACATAACGTTTTTGCAGAGTCCGGGCCATGCACGTTGCGAGCAGCGCGACCCCGCTGGTGGGAGTGGTGATGGGCTCGCGTTCCGACTGGGAAACGCTGGCGCCCGCGGCGGAACTGCTGACGGAGTTTGGTGTTCCCTGCGAGGTTCGCGTCGTTTCCGCGCACCGCACTCCAGACTTGCTGTTCGAATACGCCGACAATGCGCGGAGCCGTGGCCTCAGGCTCCTGATCGCGGGCGCGGGTGGCGCGGCGCATTTGCCTGGCATGCTCGCGGCCAAGACGTCGCTGCCGGTGCTGGGCGTGCCGGTGGCCAGCAAGATGCTGCGTGGCGTGGATTCCCTGCTGTCCATCGTGCAGATGCCCCACGGCATTCCCGTGGCTACTTTCGCGATCGGCCCGGCGGGTGCCGCCAACGCGGCGTTGTTCGCCGTCGCGGTGTTGTCGCTGGAAGACCGCGCGCTCGCGGAAAAGCTCGAGCGATTCCGCGCGGAACAGACCCGTGCGGTGCTTGCGCGTCCCGACCCTCGCATCGCGTGATGTGCCGGAGCGCAGCGGCGTGAGCGTGGTCGGGATTCTGGGGGGCGGACAGCTCGCCCGCATGCTGGCTCTTGCCGGCGCGCCCCTGGGCGCGCGGTTCCGCATACTGGACAGCGCGGCCGATGCCTGCGCCGGCGAGGTCGCGCCGTTGCTGCATGCGGACTTCACCGATCGCGACGCGCTGGCGCGTTTTGCGGAGCAGGTCGATGTCGCGACCTTCGATTTCGAAAACGTACCGGCGGCATCGGCCGAATGGCTTGCGGCCCGGCTTCCGGTATTCCCGGCGCCGACCGCACTGGCGGTCACTCAGGACCGCCTCGCCGAGAAAGAGGTGTTCACCCTGCTCGGCATCGGCACGCCGCGATTCGCCGCGATAGGCTCGCGCGCGGATCTGGATGCGGCCGTCGACGCAATCGGCCTGCCGGCGATCCTCAAGACGCGACGACTCGGCTACGACGGCAAGGGCCAGTTCCGGCTGCGCACCCGCGGTGACCTCGACGCCGCATGGGAACTGCTGGGCCACACGTCGCTCATCCTCGAAGCGTATGTGCCGTTCGACGCGGAGGTGTCGGTGATCGCGGTGCGGGCTCGCGACGGCGAGTTCCGCACCTGGCCCCTGACGCGCAACTGGCACGCCGACGGCATCCTTTCGGTGAGCCTCGCGCCCTGGTCCATCGGGACGCTCGATGCGCAGGCTCTGGCGCACGCGCGGGCCATCGCCGAGCATCTCGACTATGTCGGTGTTTTCGCACTGGAACTTTTCGTGTGCGGCGGCGAATTGCTGGCGAACGAGATGGCGCCGCGCGTGCACAACTCGGGTCACTGGACCATCGAAGGTGCGGTCTGTTCGCAATTCGAGAACCACGTCAGGGCCGTTCTCGAACTGCCACTCGGCGAAACAGGGGCGCGCGGTCCTGCGGCGATGCTCAACTGGGTCGGCACGATGCCCGACCGCGCCGCGGCCCTGGCGGGCAGCGACGTGCACTGGCACGATTACGGCAAGTCGGCGCGCCCCGGCCGCAAGCTCGGGCACGCCACGGTGTGCGCAGGATCGGCTGACGAACTCGCGCAGCGCATCGAGGAGCTGGCGCGGCGCATCGATCGCAGCGAACAATGCGCTCCGCTGCTAGACGCGCTGCGCGGACAGTTGCCTTCGTAGAGCGGAGCTATCCCAGCTGCGCCGATTTGCCGTCGTAGAGCGGAGCTATCCCAGCTGCGCCGATTTGCCGTCGTAGAGCGGAGCTTGCTCCGCTGCGCCGCGCGGGTAGCAGCCGAGCAAGCTCGGCTCTACAAATAACGGCTCAGGAGGCGCGCGCTCCGGCCGCGCATCAACTCATCTGCGCAGCCACGAACTCCCAGTTGACGAGCTTCCAGAAGGCTTCGAGGTACTTGGGGCGCGCATTGCGATAGTCGATGTAGTAGGCGTGTTCCCAGACGTCGCACGTCATCAGCGCCTTGTCCTCGCCGGTCAGGGGCGTCGCGGCATTGCTGGTGCTGATGATCGCGAGGGTGCCGTCGGTGCGCTGCACGAGCCATGCCCACCCGGAGCCGAAGGTCCCGATGGCGGTCTTGGTGAACTGTTCGACGAATGCGTCGTAGGTTCCGAATGCTTCGTCCATGGCCTTCGCGAGTGCACCGGACGGCTTGCCGCCGCCTTCGGGGGAGAGGCAGTTCCAGTAGAACGTGTGGTTCCACACCTGCGCCGCGTTGTTGAACATGGCGCCTTCGGCCTTGCGCACGATTTCCTCGAGCGTCAGCGAATCGAGTTCGGTGCCGCTGATCATCTTGTTGAGGTTGTCGACGTAGGTCTTGTGGTGCTTGCCGTAATGAAAGTCGATCGTTTCTCCCGAAACGTGCGGCTCGAGCGCTTCGCGCGCAAAGGGCAGGGCGGGCAGTTCAATAGCCATGGGACTTCCTCAGGAGTGGGTGGAGGCCGGGATCGTGCGGAGCGGAAGTGTAGCCAGCCTTGCATGAGCGTTCCGCCAACGCGGGCCAGTCGATGCCCCAGGGGCTTCGGCGCCGGGGCAAGCCCGGACGCGGGGTGGGCGCCCACCACACGCCGCAATACAATGCGCGCCCTGTCAGGTTGGAAACGTCCATGGACGCGC
>JBKJSW010000228.1:0-5108 GCA_046595765.1 Ahniellaceae bacterium | reverse complement strand
CCACCACATCGCGCAACGGCAAGACGGGCAATTGGGCGTTAGCGACAGGGCGAGCGGCTTCGGTCATCGGTCGAGCTCCAGAACTTCGGGCGCGATCGATAATCGGCCGCGTAGAATTGCCAGATGCGGGCCGGCATCAAGAATGCAAGCGCCTCGGGGGCGCGGCCTGGCCGGCGCGATGCCGGCATCTTCCAGCTGCTGCAGGTCGGGCGCGCCCGGCTGCAGGTCGATTACTCCGAAGCTGCGCGAGCAGGCAAGGGCTGGGTATTGGTGTACATGAGGTAGGGCTCGGCGGACCCGTTGATGACGGCATCGTCGACCACGACCTTGCCCACGTTTTCCTGGGAAGGCAGCTCGAACATGGTCTCCAGCAACACCTGCTCCAGGATCGTGCGTAGGCCCCGCGCCCCGGTCTTGCGCGCCAGCGCCTTGCGCGCGACCGCACTGAGTGCTTCCGGGCGGAACTCGAGCTCGACGCTTTCCATCTCGAACAGTTTCTTGAACTGCTTGGTGATGGCGTTCTTCGGCTCGGTGAGGATTTTTACCAGCGCCTCCTCGTCCAGTTCCTCGAGCGTGGCGATGACTGGCAGTCGCCCGACGAACTCGGGGATCAGACCGTACTTGATCAGGTCCTCGGGCTCTATCTGCGCCAGCGTCTGTCCAATGTTGGTCTTGCGGTCGCGCGAGCGGACCTCGGCCGAAAAGCCGATGCTGGTCGATTCCGACCTCGCCTGGATCACCTTCTCCAGGCCCGAGAACGCGCCGCCGCAGATGAAAAGGATGTTCTTGGTGTCGACTTGCAGGAATTCCTGCTGCGGATGCTTGCGTCCACCCTGGGGCGGCACCGAAGCCGTAGTGCCTTCGATCAGCTTCAGCAACGCCTGCTGCACGCCTTCGCCCGACACGTCACGCGTGATCGACGGGTTCTCGCTCTTGCGCGAAATCTTGTCGATCTCGTCGATGTAGACGATGCCCGTCTGCGCCTTCTCGACGTCGTAATCGCACTTCTGAAGAAGTTTCTGGATGATGTTTTCGACATCCTCGCCCACGTAGCCAGCTTCCGTGAGCGTGGTCGCGTCCGCGATCGTGAACGGCACGTTGAGCAACCGCGCCAGCGTCTCCGCCAGCAGTGTCTTGCCGGAGCCTGTCGGACCGATCAGCAGGATGTTCGATTTCGCGAGCTCGATGTCGTCGTTGCGGTTGCGGGACTCGAGGCGCTTGTAGTGGTTGTACACGGCGACTGCCAGCGTCTTCTTGGCGCGTGGCTGCCCGATGACGTACTGGTCAAGCACGTCAAGGATCTCGCGCGGCTTGGGCAGGTGGCTGCGAGCGCTCGCGGCCTTCTCTTCCAGCTCGTCGCGGATGATGTCGTTGCACAGCTCGACGCATTCATCGCAGATGAACACGCTCGGGCCCGCAATCAGCTTGCGCACCTCGTGCTGGCTCTTGCCGCAGAACGAGCAGTACAGGATCTTGCCGCCATCGCCAGATCTGCCCGGGCGCTCTTCGCTCATCGCCTACACCGTCTCATTAGCTGGAAAGCCGCCCGCATCCGAACTGGATACAGTCGGATCGGAGCATAACATGGGGTCGCCGGCGACCCTGTCGGCAAAGAATTTGCCAGATGCCTGATCTTCAACCGGAGCGGACGCTCTCGTCGGGACGCTTCTCCAGAACCGAGTCGACCACGCCGTATTCGCGCGCATCCAGCGCACTCATGAAACGGTCGCGCTCGGTGTCGTTGGCAATGCGCTCGAGGCTCTGCCCGGTGTGGCGCGCCATGATCTCGTTGAGCTTGGCGCGCGTCGCGAGAATTTCGCGGGCGTGGATGTCAATGTCGGTCGCCTGGCCCGAGATGCCACCAGCCCAGGGCTGGTGGATCATGATGCGGGCATTCGGGAGTGAATAGCGCTTGCCCTTGCTGCCGGAAGCCAGCAACAACGCGCCCATGCTCGCGGCCTGCCCCACGCACATCGTGCTGACGTCGGGGCGCAGAAACTGCATCGTGTCGTATATGGCCAGCCCCGCGGTGACCGACCCGCCAGGACTGTTGATGTAGAGGTTGATGTCCTTGTCGGGGTTTTCCGACTCGAGAAACAGCAACTGCGCCACGACGACGTTGGCCATGAAGTCGTCGATCGGGCCCACCAGGAACACGACCCGCTCCTTGAGAAGCCGCGAGTAAATGTCGTACGCCCTTTCCCCACGCGACGTCTGCTCGACCACCATCGGCACAAGGTTGAGATTGTTGATCATCGCGGAAGCTCCGGAAACGGGTGTGCTTGCAATGCGGGCGAAACGCCTGGGATCAAGCGCGCACCTGCGGACGCATCAGGTCATCGAAGCTTAGCTTCTCCTCCACCGTCGCGGCATGATCGGCAACCCAGTCGATGACTTGATCCTCGAGGACGCGGTTGCGCAATCCACCGAGCAATTCCTGGTCTCGCGCGTACAACGCGACGACTTCCTGTGGATCCTCATAGGTCGAGGCGATCGAACGGAGCATGTCCTGCACGCGCTGCGTGTCGAGCTGGATCTCGTTCTGCCGGGCCAGCTCGCTCAGCAGCACGAACGCACGCACGCGCTGCACCGCCGCCGGCATGAGCTGCTCCTCCGTCGGCACCTGCTCCGGGGTTCGCTGCCCTTGCGTCGCTTGCTGGCGTTGCGCGTTGTGCAGCGCCCGCGCCTCGGCCGCCACCATCGACGCCGGGACTTCGAGTTCAGCGTTCGCAGCAAGCAGTTTCTCGATCGTCTGACCCTTCAGCCGCGCGCGCAGCGCGTTGCCGAGCTCGCGGTCGAGGTTTGCTTGCACGTCCTTGCGGAACTGTTCCATCCCGCCGCCGGCGATGCCGAAGCTGGCTGCGAATGCCTCGTCGACTGCAGGCAGCAGCGCTTCCTGCACGCGCAACACCCGGAACACAATGGTTCCTGGCTTGCCGGCCATCGCTTCTTCGCGGAAGCCTTCCGACAGCGCCACGTCGACGCGCGCGTCGGATTCCGCCGACATGCCGATCAGGCGCGCTTCCACCTCGGGGAACATCGCATTGGAACCGATCACCGTCCCGGCGCGTTCGGCGCCTTCCGCGGGGTATCGCGCGTCCTGCTGCTCCACGTGGTACTCAAACATGACCAGGTCACCCGCCTGCGCCGGGCGCTCGACCGATTTCCATTCGCGGCGCTGCATGCGCAAGGTCTCGATCATGTTGTCGACATCCGCGTCGCCAACGGAAGCCGTCGGGCGCGTGATCGACAGCGATCCGACGTCAATGGTGTCGAGCTCCGGCATGATGTCGAACGTCGCCGTGTATTCCATCTCTCCGTCCTTGGCGGGCATCGTGGAAATGCGCGGGGGCATGGCAGGACGAAGCTTCTGGTCAGCGACGGCCTGCTGGAACGTCGACCCGATCACGTCCCCCATGACCTCGTTGCGGACCTGCGCGCCGAAGCGCTGCTCGATGATCTTCGGCGGGATCTTGCCGGGTCGAAAGCCCTTCATCCGCACGGTGCGGCTCATCTCGCGCATCCGTTCCTGCACGCGCATCTCGACCCGCTCCGACGGCATGCGCACCGTGAGCTTGCGCTCGAGCTTGCCGGTATTTTCGACGGAAACCTGCATTGCTGATCCTCTGGACATGCCGGGCACGTGGCCGCGGGTGGTTTGATGAGCCGCACATTGTCGCGCACACGGGCGTTCGGTGCGAATCGGGGATGGAAGTCGATGTGAACTGGAGCGCGTCCGCCGGCAGGCCAAAGAGAGCCGTACTCACGCCCCGCGGCGTCTGGGGGAAAACGGACGGTCGCGCCCCAAATTCGGCTACATGGTGCGAAAGGCGGGACTCGAACCCGCACGGGGGTTACCCGCTGGAACCTAAATCCAGTGCGTCTACCAGTTCCGCCACTTTCGCAAGCGCGCAATCTTAGCGCCCCGCACGGGAGCAGGACGGCGTTCCGCCTGTGCCCTGGATCATGGGCCGTGCCGAACCAGTGGTGCCCATGACGTCGATCGCTGCGGACCCATCGCACGCGGCTGCGCAGGACCGCGGTCGCCGGCAGCGCGCCGGCGTGATATCGCGCCGCGAAAAGCGGCGGTACTGCGTGGATTGGTGGGCCGTGAAGGATTCGAACCTTCGACCTATTGATTAAGAGTCAACTGCTCTACCAACTGAGCTAACGGCCCGCGTCTGACGAACACCGCACATCCTGTGCGGATTCGATAAAGGCGTTCGCGGTACACGCCCGCGAACGCCTATCGCTAGGCGCGCATGAAACTGCGCACTTCGCGCGCGGCTCATCCATGAGCCGCGTTACTTCGTTTCGCACCATCGCCGGAAGAGAAATGCCGTTGATGCGCGGAGAAATTGGGGTGGATGATGGGACTCGAACCCACGACAACCGGAATCACAATCCGGGACTCTAACCAGCTGAGCTACACCCACCGCAGACCTGCAACCACAACCTGATCATGGCGCGCCCGACAGGAATCGAACCTGCAACCGTCGGCTTAGAAGGCCGATGCTCTATCCGGTTGAGCTACGGGCGCAAGAGTCGTGAATTCTCGCACCGAAACTCCCGTGACGCTCGCGCCCGCTCGCTTTCGCACTTCCGAGGTGGTCGGGGAGGAGGGATTCGAACCCACGACCCCCTGCTCCCAAAGCAGGTGCGCTACCAGACTGCGCTACACCCCGTCGCTCCCGGCATCGGCGCGCGTTGTCACGCGTCGAAGGGGCGGCATGGTACGGCTCCATTGCACCAGCGGTCAATCGAAAACCGCGTCCGGCCGCGCTTGCAGAGGCGCGAGCGGACCTGCAGTCCGCGTCGCGCATGCTGCGTTCGCCTGTGCAGGAAGAACCTCACGCAGCCTGGCGCAAGGCCTCGATGCGCTCCGACAACGGCGGGTGTGTCATGAACAGGCGCTTGAATCCGCCCTCGACGTGACCGGAAACGCCGAATGCGGCGACTTCCTTGGGCAGCGCGGTCTGGTTGTGATTCATGGCGAGACGCTCGAGCGCAGCGATCATCTTCTGGCGACCCGCAAGCGTGGCGCCACCGGCGTCGGCGCGGAACTCCCGGCGACGCGAGAACCACATCACGATCATCGACGCGAACAA
>JBKJSW010000054.1:0-3868 GCA_046595765.1 Ahniellaceae bacterium | reverse complement strand
AGCTCGCGCAGCACCCGGTTGGTTTCCATGCGGTTGCCCATGAAGCTCTTGCACAGCGTCGTGACCTGGAACAGGAACAGCGATGCCACGCCCCACTTCACCGCAACCAGCGTGTCGGCGGTCGCGGACAGCTGCCACAGGGCATACAGGCCCAGAACGAACGCGATCCCGGCGGCGAAATTCACCACCCACATTACCCACGCCTGTGGACCGCGAAACAGCCCGAACGCCTGCGCGATGTAGCCCGGTTCGCCGTGCCTTGCCAGCAGCTCCCGGTCTTCGTCCGACAGGGCCTGGCCAATCAGGTCGTCAATCTTGTTCATGGATGTTCTCCTTGCAGTAACGCACGGACCTTGCGCCGCGCATGCATGAGCCGGGTCTTGATCGTTCCCGGTGGTACGTCGAGCGCGATGGCGATTTCCGCCACGCTCATCTCATCGATGTAGAACAGCGCGAGCGCCGCGCGTTGAGGCCCCGGAAGCTCGCCGATCGCGTCCATGACGATCGACAGTTCCGCGGCAAATTCGCCCGAGGCCCGGTCTGACACCTGCAACTCAATGACCTGTTCGTCCTCTTTCGGCGCGACCAGCTCGCGAGCCTTGCGCTGGAACGCCCGCTGGCAGCGACGCGTGACGATCCGATACGCCCACGCGGGGAACGCGGCCGCGTCATCGAGTCGCGCAAGCCCGCGCAGGATCTCCACCCAGGCTTCCTGCACCATGTCTTTCGCGCGCTCGGCATCGCCAATCACCCGCCAGGCATGGCGTAGCAGCCTCGGTTGCCAACGGGCAGCCAGACGCGCGAGTGCTGCCTGGTCGCCCGTCACCGCGGCCGCCACCAGGTACTCGTCGAAGATCCGCTCGCTGTCTCGAATCACCGGTCGCCACGCTTCTGCTCACCTGCATACTAGGTGGCTGCAAGTCAGCGAGCGGTTCAATCGATAGTGCGGCAACGGAGCGCCGGCACCGTCATTACCGGACGATTGCCGTTCGCATCCGGTTACGGCAGTCTCGGCATCCAGCCCGAACGCGATCCCGGTTCGCCTGAGTTGAACATCCGCGCGCGCCACACGATAGGGGTGCCATGCTCTATCCGCTGCTCTCCGTGTTTGCGGGACTCGTCTTGCTGGCGCTGGGTGCGGAGGGCCTGGTTCGCGGCAGCACCAGCGCCGCCTTGCGCCTCGGGATCACGCCGCTCGTCATTGGACTGACGATCGTTGCGTTCGGCACCGGAACGCCGGAATTGCTGGTCAGCGTGGAAGCGGCGATCACCGGGAACAGCGGCATCGCCCTGGGCAACATCGTCGGTTCGAACATCAGCAACGTCGGGCTGATCCTCGGCTGTGCGGCGTTGGCGCGACCCTTGCGGGTGCGCTCGGGCCTGCTGAGGCGCGAAGTGCCGCTGATGATTGCGGTGACCTTCGTATTCTGCCTCATGTTTCTCGACGGTGTGCTCGGGCGCCTCGAGGGCGCACTCCTGTTTGCAGGTTCGATCGCCTACACGATTGGCGCCTATCTGCTTGCCAGGCGCGACCGCAACCTGGAGGTCGCCGCTCAGTTCGAGGACATGTCGCGACCGCTTACGCGCGCGCGCTGGCTCGACGGCCTGTACATCGCTGCGGGACTCGCAGCGCTCGTGCTCGGGGCCAGGTTCCTCGTGAGCGGCGCAACGGTCGTGGCGCTGCAACTCGGCATGAGCCAGGTCGTGATCGGCCTGACGGTAGTAGCGATCGGCACCAGCATGCCGGAGCTGGCGACATCGGTGGTGGCAGCGTTGAGGGACGAGGCCGACGTCGCCTTCGGCAACGTACTCGGGTCCAATATCCTCAATATCCTCTGCATCCTCGGCCTCGTTGCGCTGATCCATCCCATCCGCGTCGCAGGGCTGTCGAAGCTCGACGTGGCCGTACTCGCGGGCAGTGCTCTCGTCTTGCTACCGTTGATGTGGCGTGGATCGATCCTCAATCGCTGGGAGGGCGCCGCGCTTCTCGTCGGCTACGGCGTCTACATGGCCGCGCTCGTTACGCGCTAGCCCGGGGTCGGCCTCGCCCCCAGGGATGCGTACTCCTTCGCGCTGGTCCGGCTCACCGCAACCACGGCATCGGGATCGGCGTACCCGCTCCGGCCCGCGTGAGCGGGCCGGAGCGTCGCAGTCACTCTGCCGCGGATTCCGCGATTGCGCCCGGCTTCAGGTGCCTGGCGAAGAACGTCTCCATCGCACCGTAGAACTCGTAGCGGTTCTCTTCGTTGCTGAAGCCGTGGCCTTCGTTGTCCTTCACCATGTACTGGACCTCGACGCCGCGCTTCTTCAGCGCCTCGACCACCTGGTCGCTCTCGGCCTTGTTCACGCGCGGATCGTTCGCACCCTGGGCGATGAACAGCGGCGTCTTGATCCGGTCCGCGTGCAGTGCCGGCGACGTCGCCTGCATCCGCGCGAGATCCTTCTTCGGATCGCCGATCATGGCCTGGAACTTCGGCAGGATCGGCTTCCAGTAGGGCGGGATGGTATTCATGAAGGTCAGCAGGTTCGACACGCCGACATAGTCCACGGCGGCCGCGTACAGGTCAGGCGTATAGACGACACCCGCGAGCGTCGCGTAACCGCCGTAGCTGCCCCCGTAGATGCCGACGCGCGTCGGATCGGCGATGCCCTCGGCGATCAGCCACTTCACGCCATCCGTGATGTCGTCCTGCATCTTGAGGCCCCACTGCCCGAAGCTCGCTTCCCAGAACTCGCGGCCATAGCCGGTCGAGCCGCGGAAATTGACCTGCAGGATGCAGTAGCCGCGGTTCGCGAGGAACTGGATCTCGGCGTTGTAGCCCCAGATGTCGCGCGCCCACGGTCCGCCGTGCGGATTCACGATGCACGCGAGGTCCTTCGGCACAACGCCCAGCGGCAGCGTGAGATAGCCGTTGATCGTGAGTCCGTCGCGGCTCGGGTACTGGATCGGCTTCACCGGCGACATCGCCGCTTCCGGGATCTTCGGGTTGAGGTCCGCCAGCTTCGACAGCGTGTCCGCCTTTGCGTCGTAGATGTAGCGCGCACCCTCGGTGCGATCGTTCGCGGCAGCGACGATGAACTTGTTTTCGGCCTTGTCGTTGGCCTGCAGGACGATCTCCATGCCCGGCAGCTTCTTTTGCAGTCGCCCGTACATTGCTTCGGACTCGTCATCGAAGAACTTGCGCCCGGATTTCGCCGTAACGTAGTCGGCGCGAGTGAGCTTCTTGCGCGCGCGGGACCACGTGGCGCCGTCGAGGTCCACGTCCGGATGCACGTACAACATCTCCTCGACATCCGGCTTGGCGGGATCGATCAGCACCAGCGCCTTTTTGTCGCGTCCACGGTTGCTGATCGCATAGAACTTGCTGTTGTCCGCCGTGAAGAACGCGGGGACGACCTCGGTCTTGTAGTCAGTCGTGATGATGGGCTTGAATTTGGCCTTCTCGTCGTCGCGGTACAGCGTGATGGTGTTCAGGCCCTCGGTCCGCACCGCCATGCGCAGTCGACCCGCGTGGTCAGTCTGCCAGCCCACGATGTCGCCAGGATTCTTTGCGACCAGCGTTTCCTTGCCCGAATCGAGGTCGACGCGATAAACGTCGAACACTTCCGGATTGCGGCGGTTGTGGATCACGAGGATGTGCCCCGGATCATCCGGCAGGTCGTCCTGGATACCGGCGCGCACTTTGGTGCCGGGCGTCAGGTCCGTGATCTTGCCGCTCGCGACGTCGACTGCGACCACGTGCGTGTTCTCGTCGCCACCGAAATCCTTTTCGAACAGGATGGTGCCGCTGCCCTTCCAGTAATAGATGCCAATGTCGCGCGCCGTCTCTCCGGTGAGCCGGCGCGCTTCGCCGACGGGCGTGCTGCC
>JBKJSW010000021.1:0-9157 GCA_046595765.1 Ahniellaceae bacterium | reverse complement strand
ATCGACGGCCGGCCGGTGTGGCTGTAGTGCGGAGCGAGGTGCTCGTGCAGTTCGCTCAGGTCGAGGAAGTGGTCGATGCCACGCAGCAAGTGGTTGGCTGGAACGTGGTCTTCCAGGTTGAACGCATAGAACAACGGCGCTTGCCCGGCTTGCTGACGACCCATCATGTCGAAGAATTCCACTCGATCGATGGGTCGCTAGTTGACCGCGATCAAGAAGCGATTTCAACCGAGTTTTTCAACACAATAGGCCGAACGCGGGCATCAGGGTAGGGCGATTAGGGAACTTTATCGGGGGTATCGAAGCGACCGGTTCTGACCCTTGAATGGATGAACCTGTCTCTCCTGTCCCCGCGACGTCCCCCCGCTTTCAGTAGCGGGTCTGTTTGGAGTCCGGGTTCAATGTAGCCGGTTCTCGGCCATTCGTTTTGCATAGGCGGCGGGTGTCAGTCCGCCAAGCGCTTTCTTCGGTCTTTCCTCGTTGTATTCGCGCCGCCATGTTTCGATGACGGTCCGCGCATGGAGCAGGCTCGTGAACCAGTGTTCGTTGAGGCACTCGTCGCGGAAGCGCCCGTTGAACGACTCGACGTAGGCGTTCTGGTTGGGCTTGCCAGGCTCGATCAAGCGCAGGTCCAAGCCACGGGCGTGTGCCCACTCGACCATCGCCTTGCCGCAAAACTCCTTGCCATTGTCGGTCCTGATCACCTGCGGCAGCCCGCGACTCAACGCCAGTCGCTCGAGCACGCGCGTCACCGTCAGCCCGGAGCGACCTCGATGGCGACGGCCTCGTGCGTCGCGTCGTCGACGATGGTCAGGCACTTGAGCACTCGCCCTTCGCCGGTGCGGTCGAACACGAAATCCATCGACCACACCTGGTTGGCCGCCGTCGGCCGCAGCAGCGGCTGCCGCCCGCCGAGTCACCGCCAATGCCTTGCGATTGAGCCGCACACACGCGCCATGAACATCCTGTTGCTGCTGATTCCGCTTGGACTGCTGCTGCTCGGCGCGGCAATCTGGGCATTCGTATGGGCCGTTCGCCGCGGTCAGTTCGACGACCTTGACACGCCCGCACTCGACATCCTTGTCCACGATCCCCTCGACGCGCCGATCAAGCGCGCTGTTGACCATCATGCCGATTGACTGGCTTACTCTGGGCGCCGCGTGGCTGAGCGGACTCATGGGCGGCGTGCACTGCGCAGCCATGTGCGGCGGCATTGCAACGGGATTTTCGGCGATGGGCGGGCCAAGTCCGAGCTGGAGACAAGCGCTTGAACCCAACCTCGGCCGCGTGTTGGGCTACACCCTCGCCGGCGCAATCGCGGGCGCGTTCGGGCACGGCATCGTTAGTGTCGCGAACAATGACTGGCTGACGCTAGCATTGCGTATGGCGGTCGGCGTGGTACTGGTCGTCACGGCGCTGCGACTGCTGGATCGCAAGGGTCGATTGTCGTTCCTGTCGCGCACAGGCGGCGGGTTGTGGCAAAAACTGCGGCCGCTTCAGCGTCGCCTGTTGCCCGCCAATACCAGCGGCCGCCGATTGGCGCTTGGAATGCTGTGGGGATGGATGCCGTGCGGCCTCAGCACCACGTTGCTGGCGGCCGCATGGTTGCAGGCCGATGCGATTCAGGGCGCGTCGACGATGGCCGCGTTCGGCTTGGGCACGTTGCCGGTAATGCTGCCGCTGACCTGGTCGGGTGCGCGCATCGGCCAGCGACTGCAACGCGGTGGTTGGCGCACCGCTGCGGGAGTTCTGGTGCTGTCCGCGGGGCTGCTCACGATGACCGCGCCGTGGCTCATGCAGACGCCGGCGTTGCATCAGGTGCTCGGCGCACTAGGCTGCCGTTCGCTGCCCAACTAAGCCGCGGCCGGACAGCGCGTCGACCAATACCTGCGTCAGCTGTCGTTGCAGCTATGCAAAGGCGTTGAAGTTGATCCGGATCAAGGCGCCTGGCTTCCGTGAGGCCTAGCCTGCATTGCATGAGCATCACGCCAGGCATCGCGTCAAAACTGTTGCGCCGCTACGACCGGCCCGGGCCGCGCTATACGTCGTATCCGACCGCGCCCCAGTTCACTTCCGACTTCGGCGAGAAGCAGCTTCGTGACGCCGTCAAGGCGAGCAACGGCGATCCGATACCGCGGCGCCTCTCGTTGTACGTGCACATCCCGTTTTGCATGAGCCCGTGCTTCTACTGCGGCTGCACCCGCATCATCACCCGCGACTTGTCGCGCACCGAGCCTTACCTAGCGAGCGTTTACCGCGAGATCGAACTGACCGCAGCGCTGTTCGACCGCGACCGCGAGGTAATCCAGCTGCACCTCGGCGGCGGCACGCCCAATTTTCTATCACCAGCGCAACTACGCGAGGTGGTGGACACGCTGCGCCGGCGGTTTCATTTCAGTGACAGTGCCGATTGCGACATCTCGATCGAGCTGGACCCCCGCTTCATTGAGCCTGCGGCCATTGCCGAGCTCTCGGCCATCGGCTTCAACCGCGCCAGCCTCGGCGTGCAGGATTTCGATCCGGTGGTGCAGGCTGCGGTCAACCGGATACAGAGCGTCGAGCAAACCGTTGCCGTCATCGAAGCCTGCCGCGCCAACGGTTTCCGTTCGGTCAACGTGGATCTGATTTACGGTTTGCCCAAACAGAACGCGGACGGCTTCGCGCGCACGATGGACACGGTGATCGATGCGCGGCCCGATCGCGTCGCGGTCTACAGCTACGCGCATCTGCCGGAATTATTCAAGGCGCAGAAACAGATCGAGACCGCCGACCTGCCCACCCCCGAGGCAAAGCTCGGCTTGCTGCAATTGGCGATCGACAAGCTCACAGCGGCCGGATACTTCTACATCGGCATGGATCATTTCGCGTTGCCCGACGACGAGCTGGCGCTCGCCCAGGCACGGGGTGGATTGCATCGCAATTTCATGGGGTACACCACGCACGCCGACAGCGATCTGGTCGGCTTCGGCGTCAGCGCGATCAGCCATATCGGCGACACCTTCAGCCAGAACCCGCGCGACCTGCCGAGCTGGCAGATCGCGCTCGACGCGAGCCGGCTGCCGGTGTTTCGCGGCATGCAATTGAGCGAGGACGATCAGCTGCGCGCACATCTGATCCAGCAACTGATGTGCCAGGGCGAGATCCCGATCGATGCCCTTGAACGCCGCTACGCGATCGATTTCGACGCGTACTTTGCGCAGGCACTCGAGCGCTTGCAGCCGCTGGTCGATGACGGATTGGTGTGCCGCGAACCGGGTCGCATCATGGTTACCGAGCAGGGTAGGCTGTTGCTGCGTAATATCGCCATGTGCTTCGATCATTACCTCGACCAACCTCCAACGGTGACCACCCCGCGATTCTCCCGCGTGATCTGATCGCGCTTGAGAGGGGGTCGTGAGCGAGCCGGCGTTCCCGCGCGGCGACCGCAGCACGCTCGCCGACGATGGCGACGCGCTCAAGTTCTGTTCGACCTGCGCCTTCTCGCAGGCGTGCCTGTCGCAAGGCATGGACAAGCGTGCGCTGATGGATCTGCATGTGCTGGTCGAGCACGCGGGGCCGTTCCAGGCGGGCGATCACCTGTTCCGCGAGGGCGATCCGTTCGAAGCCATTGCGGCGGTACGCGCGGGCACGGTCAAAACCTATGTACTCGATCGCGACGGCCGCGAGCACGTGCTCGGTTTCCACCTGCCGGGTGAAGTAATCGGGCTCAACGCCATCGATGGCGACACTTATCCGTGCAACGCTGTCGCGCTGGACACGGTGAGCTTGTGTCGGTTTTCGTTCCCGAAAATCGCGGTGCTCGCCGCGCGCCTGCCAGGCCTGCAGCAACACCTGTTCCGCCTGCTCAGCCGCGACATCGGCAGCGCCGCGCTATTGGCCGGCGACTGGACCGCGGATCAGCGCACGGCGGCGTTCCTGATCGGCCTGTCGCGTCGATTGGCGGCGCGCGGCTTTGCGGCCGATCGCTTTCAGCTGAGCATGGCGCGCACGGATATCGCCAATCATTTGCGGCTCGCACCGGAGACGGTCAGCCGGGTACTCAAACGATTGCAGGACGACGGCCTGCTGCGGATCGATCGTCGCGAAGTGGAGTTGCTGGATCGCGAACCGCTTGAAGCGTTGGCGGCGTCGGCGTTGCGCGACTGAATTCCACCCAATCGAGTGGTTTTGCGGCAACCGACGCTGCGGTTACTACAGTCTGCATCCGCATCGCTTGACCTGCGTCATGGCGGCAAGTTGGCGCGCGCCTGATCATGCGCCGTCCCTTCTGGAGAACTTCCCATCAGCAGCACTCGCAAGTTGTGGCTGGCGCTGGCCGCTCTGCTCATTGTGTCTGATCAACGGCGAGTTCATGCTCGGGCGCGCGCCCGCGCACGCGCTGTTCGTTGGTTTCTTCGGCAGCCTGCTGGTAGCAATGGTGACGCGCGTGACGCAGGGTCACGCCGGGCGTCCGTTGCAACTCGGGCGTGTAGCGGGTTTTGCATTCGTCGCGATCCAGCTCGTATGCGTGGCGCGGATCGTCGCGGAGTTCGCGCCCGATTCGATGGCGTGGCAGGCCGCAGCAGCGATCGGCTGGCTGCTCGCGTTCGCAACGTGGATCATGCGATCGCTGCGTATTTTTCTTGCGCCTCGCGCCGATGGCAAACCAGGCTGAATCCATGATCGAGTTCTATGCACAGATTCGGCACGTGCACATCGCCAGCGCGATCGCCAGCGGCGCGCTGTTCGCGATTCGCGGCGCAGCGGTGCTGCTCGGCGCGCGCTGGCCATTGTTGCTACCGGTGCGCTGGCTCAGCTACGCGATCGACACGACGCTGCTGACTGCAGCACTGATGCTGCTGACCATTCTGCCGTGGGCCACGTTCGGCAATGGCTGGCTGGGGATCAAGGTCGCACTGATCATCGTCTATATCGTGCTGGCAACGTTCGCCCTGCGACGCGCGCGCACGCAACGCACACGGGCAGCCTTCTACGCAGCGGCGCTGCTGACATTCGCCTTCGTGGTCACCATTGCGCGCGCACATCATCCGTTGGGAATTCTGCGTGGCCTGTTCGCCTGAAATCTTGATGTGAAGGCGGAGCGCGCCTGGTTGCGTGAGGCGATCGGAGCGCTTGAGCGCGAGTCCGCGCGCTCGGCCGACACCCACCTGCTGCGACTCGAATTTCCGGGTTTCCCGGGCATCGGCTTCTACTTCAAGGACGAAGCCGCGCATCCATCCGGCAGCCTCAAACACCGGCTCGCGCGCTCGCTGTATCTATATGCGCTGTGCAACGGTCGCCTTCGCGAAGGTCAGACAGTCGTCGATGCATCGTCCGGCAGCACCGCGATCTCGGAGGCCTGGTTCGCGCGCCTGCTCGGCCTGCACTTCACTGCGGTGATGCCGGCCTGCACCGCGCCGGGCAAGATTCGTGACGTGCGTGCGCTGGGCGGCCATTGCGATCTGATCGACGATCCGGGCGCGACTCAGGCGCACGCGAGTTCGCATACCGCGCGTGGTGCCTGTCACCTCGATCAGTTTGGACTGGCCGAGCGGGCTACCGACTGGCGCGGCAACAACAACATCGCAGAGTCAATCCTCGCCCAGCTCTCGCGCGAGCTGCACCCGCAACCAGCGTGGATCGTCTGCGGCGCCGGCACTGGCGGCACCTCGGCGACGATCGGGCGCTATTTGCGCTATCGCGGACTCGAAACCCGGCTGTGCGTGGCCGAACCGAGCGGCGGCGCGTTCGCGGTCGGCTGGCAGACGCGCGATTGCAATGCGCACGCGACCCGGCCGACTTTGATCGAGGGCATCGGCCGCCCACGGGTGGAACCGAGCTTTCTGTTCGATGTCGTCGATGACGTTATCGAAGTCAACGATGAAGTCTCGATTGCGGCGGCTTGGTTGCTGCAGGAACTGTTCGGATTTCGCTATGGCGGTTCTTCGGGCAGCAACCTCGTCGCCTGCCTGCGCCTGGCCGTGCGTATGCGTGCGGATGGCGAGCGCGGCAGCATCGTCAGCCTGTTATGCGACCGCGGCGAACGCTACGACGAAACACTGTTCGACCGCGGCTGGCTCGCCAGCAAAGGAATCGAGCCATTGCCGCAACTCGAAGTGCTCCGCGGCGTCGTCGCGCATGGAAGCTGGCCTGCGGGCGCGGACAACTGATCCCAGTGGGGCGGCTTCCGACGCGCGGAACATGCAACCTCAGGCAACGCGGCAGCCTCCACGAAAGCCGGGGCGTTTCACTCCGCCTTGTATCCCGCCGTGACCTCGTTCTTGTGCGCTGCGAAGGCTGCGAGGACTTCTCCCTTTTCGCGCGGAGCCACCTTGAAGAAGTCAAGGGTGCGCCCAAGCTCCGCCGCGACCTCGTCAAATTCTTTTGGCGAGATCTTGAGATCACGATGCGCCTCCTCGAGACCCAGCGCAGTCTTTCCCGGCTTTGTTGGCGAGTATTTGAACGGCCCGCCCGAGATGTCGCAGACCCAGAGGGTTCGCATGAACTTGAGGCCGGGCAACCTGCCCAAGTTCTTCGTGTGCCACTTCCTGAGAGTTGGGTTCTGTGATGTATTCCCAACGATCGGGTTCCTTACAACCGCGTCGCTAAAGTGGTCCACCACCGCCGCGATGGCGAAGACGCCGCCAAGGCGTTCGTACAGACTCTTCTCGGCGGTTTGCACCGGCTTGTCGGCGGGCTTGTCAGTCGCAAAAACTGGCTGCGCAAGGAAGACCGCAATGCCCAACAATAGAGCGCTGATTGTGGACTTCATGACATTCTCTCTAGTGAGCCTGTTGGGGGGCACAGAGCATCCTACGGAAACGATACGAGCACCGCTTCCAGCTTTTTTAGGTCGACGTGCCACTTCACGGTTCAGGCCGGCGCGCCGACTAAGCGCAAGTCCTGGCCACTCGGACAGCGCGGAGACTTGCCCGATTCGGCTCTAAACGCAGACGGCGAAACGCCGAAAAGCGACTTGAAGGCGGTGCTGAAATGCGCGTGGCTGGAAAACCCGAGGTCGAGCGCCAACTTCGTGAGGTCTGCACAACTTGGCAAATCGACGAGCGCGCGGTTGAGCCGCAGCCGCATGTGGTAACGACAGAGCGGCATGCCTTCCGAACGCGTAAAGGCGTCAGTGAGGTAAGCGCCGGAAACCTGAACTGCGTGTGCTATTTCGTCGAGCGAGATGGGTTTGTCCACCCTTTCGTGCAGCACTTGTTTTGCCAAGTCAACAATGCGCAACGGTGAGTCTCGAACAACCTTTTGCGTTTGCCCCAGCGCTTCGCCAAGCAGGGCGATCATCAACTCGTCGCTGGCCAACGTATCCTTGAACGAGGCCTCGAGCCGCAGCAGGCGGTGAGTGCGAATGTTCATGCGTGGCCTGGTCGGTTTCGAGACTCTCTGGAAAGCGGGATGCCGCGATGGCACGGTGTGCCCGCACAGTTCCTGCAGCAGGGACAGGCGCGGTGTGAGGATGATGCTGTCATGCCCGCCACCGGCAATGTGCGCGTCGGCATAGTCTTCGCCCGCATTAACGAAAAGCACCCTGGTCGTATCCAGGAATGCAGTCTTGGCGGCGACATGCCACTCGAAGGCACCCGCATAAGGCAAGACAAGCTGGTACTCAGCAGAGTGTCCGCTGGGCGCCGGACAGTCGCCAGGCGCACTGAAATCTTCGATGCGTCCCAACACGCTTGAATGCAAGGTGCGGCGGCGAAGGCCTATCGCCGGCATAGAATCGCGGCTGCTGCGATCGATGGTTGGAACATGAAACGCCTCGCTGGATCGTTGGCTAGCGGAAGCTTGGATGTTAGAGGCGACAAGGCTCGAAAACACGGCAACGCCAGCCCGCGCCGTTGACTGACGACTAGAAGGAATCGTGCTGCAAGCATCTCGGGTCTCGACCTGCTTATCCGAGGCTATGTGTGCCATGCACGCGATTCCTCACCGATGGGGGCTGCTCCCGACGGTGGCCAACAAGTACGCCTGTTCGACCAGGTTCGACGCAGATTGCGCTCAGGTCACTTCAGCGTGCGGACCGGACAGGTGTACGCGGCATGGATGCGCCGGTTCCTCTGACGTCTCCCCGCTGTTGAGTAGCGCAGCAAGTCGGAGTCGAGTGATCCAGGTGCGACCTCCGACCGCTCATGGCCGAAGAGCGCCCGTTGAGCAGGCGCCTTCGGCCGCTTCTGTCTAGATCTCGGGTTGCTCTGCCATCCCGAGCGCGTCATCGACCGTGCTTTCCAGCTTGGTGTGGCCAAGTAGGAGTTGGACCACTCGGAGGTGTTGCCCGGAACGCGCCCCAACAAAAGGCCCCGCCGAAGAAGGGGGGCCCTTATATCTTGACGACAGGCGTGACCTTGGATGGGTCCAGGATGCCCATGGCGATCATGTCGCCGTATTCGCCAGCGAGGTGTTGTAGCCGTAGCTCCCGGTGCTCGAGCGGTTTCTACTTGTCCTGGTCCGGCTTCTCGTCCGGCTTCTTGTTCTTCGGCCGGCGAAGCAGCAGGGACGGGTTGTCCTTGACCTTGGTGACGACCGCGTGCACCTCGGTAACCACTTTCTTGGTTTCGTCCTCGATCGCCGAGAATTTAGAAACGATCTTCGGCAACTCATCCAGAAGCGTATTCAGGCTGCTCTTCCCGGCCGGAATTTCCGGGACCTGGCCGGCCGGCGTCGTCGACACCAGGGTCTTCGCCTTGGCGGTGCTACCGCCCAGCTCGATGAAGAACACGCCGGTAATGCCCTTGAGCTTGAGGGTGGCCTTGGTGTCGGTCTTGATTGGCGTGTCTTTTTGCAGGCTGACATCGACCTGCACCTTGCTCGGATCGTCGGCGGCGATGACCAGGGCTTTCACCGTCCCGACCGGTACGCCGAGGTACTTGACCGGATCACCCATCGAAAGTCCGCTGACCGATTCGGAGAAATGGATTCGATACAGCACGTCGTCCTTGTTGCCGCTCCGGCTCAGCCAGATGAAAAAGAAGGCTAACGCAACGGAAAATCCGATGACGAACAGTCCTTCGAGAAAATAATGCTTATCCGATTCCATGGCTCAATCTCCTTGCGTGCGTTGCACCTTGTGCCCGCGGACCGTGCATGAAGTCATGCGTCCACGGATCGCGGGAGTGCGAGAGCTTTTCGATCGTATCGACGGTGACCTTGCCCTCGACCAGCA
>JBKJSW010000017.1:0-2976 GCA_046595765.1 Ahniellaceae bacterium | reverse complement strand
CATTGCAGTCGTCTCGCGGAAAGTTGCTTTGTAAAGGTGTGGCGGGCAGTGCCCGCCCTACGAAGACCGTGCAACGTGGGCAATAACTCCCGTGCTGTTGTAGGGCGGGCACTGCCCTCTGCGCGTGCGCTCATTCGCCGAATTGCCGGCTATCGAGCGGATCCGTGCCCACACCCCAATCGCTTGGGTAAATGCCTGCCGCTACGAGCCGATGAAAACTTGAGTGCTGCCAATCTTGCACGCGTGGCACCAAACCGTGTTTGACGGGATTGAAATGCAGGTAGTCCATGTGAGTCCTCCAATCCTTTTCGTCCCTGATCTGGTGTTCCCAGAAGCGCGGTTGCCAGACCTGGGCGTCGCGTCGGCGTCCGCCGGCGGTGGAGAGTCCGCTGCGCCTGGAGAATCTGGATTTGATCAGTCCCCATCGAGTGGAGTAGTCCGCATCGTCGGTCGGCATTCGCCAGATGGCGTGCAGATGATCAGGCAGGACGACCCACGCATCGATGGCGAATGGCTTTTCGCGTTTGATCTCGCGCACGGTTTCGCGCAGGAGAGCGACCCGCTCGGCGTTGAAAATTGGTTGTCGATTCGCGGTGACCACGGTGAAGAAGTAGCAAGCTCCGGCAACCGTGGCGCGGCGATAGTTCGGCATCGCGGGATGTTAGCCATTGTCGTGACGGTGGGCGATGCCCGCCCTGCAACGGCGGGTCCCCTGCAGAGACAAACCGTTTGGCGGCGGGCGATGCCCGCCCTACTAAGGCGGGCCCCTGCGGAGACGAGTTGTTGCGGGGCAGGCACCGCCCGCCGTTACGCGGCGCGAAGGGCGGTGGTGACAGGCATGCGGGCGGCGCGCCACGCGGGCAGGAGACCGCCGATGAATCCGATCGACACGGCGATGATGAGGCCGGTAACCACCAGCCCAAACGTCACCTTGAAGGCGAATACGACCTGCGTGAAGTTCGCGCCGAGGGTCGAGACGGATATGTTGTTGAAAAGTACGTATGCAATCGCGGCACCGAGCGCACCGCCGATGAGCGACAGCGCCATGGCCTCGACCATCACCGACACCACCACCGGAATTCCGCCGAATCCGATCGCGCGCAGCGTGGCGATCTCGCGGGCACGCGACGCCACCGCGGCATACATGGTGTTGAGCGCCGCGAAGATCGCGCCCAGCGCCATGATGAAGGTGACCACCCCTGCCAGCACGCCGATGGTGCGGCGGAACTGCTTGGTCTGGTCACTGAAATATTCCTGCTCGGTCTCGACGTCGAGGTTCAGGCGCGGATCGCCCGAGAGCGCAGTCTTAAGGCGCGCGAGACCGCCCTTGCCGTCGAGCTCCGCCAGCACCGAGCTGACGCCGGAGCGTCCGAAGGTCGATTGCGCGACGCCGATGTCGGCCCAGAGTTCGCTCTCGTGCGCATCGCCCGACTCGAAGATGCCCACCACCGTCCACTCCGAACCGCGCATCCGCATCACCTGGCCGAGTTGCGCGCCGGCGAACTGGCGGGTGACGCCGCGGCCCACCAGCAGCTCGCGCAGGCCGGATTTGAACATGCGGCCTTCGACCACCTTGAGGCCGGGCCGCAACACGAACGCGTTGGGGCCGACGCCGCGCAGCGTGATGTTGGAACCGTTGCGCGTCTCGCCCTTCTTGAAGAGCTCGGTGATGACCATCATCTCGGCGGACGCGATGGGCTTGCCGGCCGCGTCCTTGCGGATGCCGTCGGCGAGTTCGATCAGCGACGCGTCGTCGCGCAGCAGCGCCGAATTGAGCTCTGCGTCCGAACCGCCGCGCAACACGAGGGCGGCGTCCGCGCGGCCCGTCGCCTCGAGTGTCGAGCGGAAGCCCTCGCCCATGGCGAGCAGCGCGGTGAACACGGCCACCACGCCGGCCAGGCCGATGACGATGACCAGCGACGAGCCCCAGCGCTGCGGGATGCTCTTGAGGTTGACGCCGGTGATGGCGAGGATCTGGCGGAACATGCGTCTTCTCCGTGAATTCTGCGTGTGGCTCAGCGACTCGCGAGCGCGTCGACGATCTTGAGGCGGCTCGCGCGCAGCGCCGGCAACAAGCCGACCACGAGGCTGAGCAGCACGATCGCGACGATGCCAGCCAGCCACACGTGCCAGTCGACGCTCAGTGGCAGCTGTGCGCCGGCGCTTTTCTGCACCGCGAAACCGAGCAGTGTCGCCGCGCCGAGGCCGAGTAATCCGCCGATGGCGCAGAGCGCGAAAGTTTCCGCCATGACGAAGCCGAGCACGCTGCCGTCGGAGAACCCGAGCGTCTTCAGCACCGCCAGCTCCGGCACGCGCTCGCGTACGCTCTGCGCCATGGTGTTGCCGACCACCAGCAGCAAGGTGAAAAACACCGCGAACAGGATCCAGCGCACGATCAGGCCGATGTCGCCGAGCTGCTTGATGAAGCCGATGTTCCAGTCCTTCTCGGTCTGCGTCTTGGTCTCGTCGGGCGAATTCTCGAAGCGCGCGTCGATGGTCTGCGCGACTTTCTGCGCGAGGTCGGGGTTGGCAAGCTTGATCACGAACATGCCCGCGCGGCCCGAGCCAAACTGGTTGGCCTCGTCGAAATAGGCGAAGTTGAGGTAGATGAGATTGGTGCGCTTCTTCCAGTCATCGTCCTTGCCGTCGTAGATGCCGACCAGGTCGAAGGCCCAGGCCTTGCTGCCGTCCTTCTGCGGGAAGATATTCGACTTCAGCGGAATCTTCTGGCCGATCTTCCAGCCATTCTGCTCAGCCATGAGCTTGCCCGCGATCATGCCGGTGCGGGTGTTGGCGAACGCCTGCCACTGCGCGTCGGGCATCACCCATTCGGGATAGGTGTCGTGCAGGCGCAGCGGGTCGGTGGCGAACGCGACGACCTGCGAGTTCTCGCCGAGGACGCCGCCGAACCACTGGATCCAGTTGACGCGGGCGACGCCCGGCACCGCTTCGATCTGCGGCAGCAGCCGCATCGGC
>JBKJSW010000179.1:0-3263 GCA_046595765.1 Ahniellaceae bacterium | reverse complement strand
CGGGACGCTCGAAGTTCTCGGCGTACGTGACGACTCGCGCTGTCCGCAGGACGTCACCTGCGTCTGGGCAGGCGACGCGTCGGTCGACGTTCGCCTGACGCCGGTGCGCGGGAATCCCGCGCGTCGGGTGCTGTCCCTGCGTGCGCCGTCGCTCGAACTCGAGACGCCCCTAGGCGTTCGAGTCACGCTGGTTGAAATCGGTCCGCCAGCGCGTAGCGGAACCCGGATCCCGCCGGCCGACTACCGGGCCACTTTCGTGCTCACCCGCAACCGCGGCGACCGAGCTGCGCACGCGGATTCATGCGCACGGGGCGTGCAACGAAACTCAATGTGACTTCGGTCGCGGTGCCACGCGCGTCGAGCGATTACGGGTGAGCACGTAGACCGTGGCGGGGGGCAGGTTCTTGAGTGTGAACCCGCCGCGTCGCGCACCGAGATTCAGGTCCTGCAGGACCTCACGCGCGATCGGATTGGCGGGCCCGTACGTAAAGAGCACGAATCTACCGTTCGGCGCCAGCAACGCGAAAGCCGCTTCCAGCACGCTGCGCTGGGTGGCGGGTGTCATCGACAGCAGACCGAGTCCGCAGACTACTGCGTCTGCCTTGCCCGTTTCGAGCCAACCCGAATCGGTGGCGACACGCTTCATGTCGATCGCGTCCGCGCACTCCACGACGACGTCGGGAAACGCGTGCTTCAGGTGCATCGACAGCGTCTGATTGAGCTCGAGCACGAGCAGGTCCTGTGGCTCGACCCCGAACGCCAGCAGCGCACGTGTGAATGCTCCGGTGCCACCGCCCAGCTCAATGACGCGACGCGTCGATTTCAGTAGTTCATCGGTCATTTTCTGCGCGAGTTCCCGACTGCTCGGGGAAAGCGCAGACATCTCCCGCGGCGACCGCATCCACTGCCGGAAAAATTTCCACCCCGCTTCCAGCGCAGGCCGCCGCAGGCGTGGCAGCAGGCGGATCCGCTTGCGCCCTTTCTGCACTAGCGACCAACACCGCTCGAGGTGCGCGGGGAGCGCGCGCGGGATGGTCCGGGTCGGTACGCTTCGTGCACAACTTCCAAGAAAGGTGGCCCTTGCCTGCTCACGGCAACGCTGCGTGACACGTCGCTAGTGCGGCCAGCCAGTCGCGAGCGGTCCATCATCGGGTCTCCATCATGGGAAAGAGTGTAGCCCGCTGCGACGGTAGCGGGTGTCGCCCCGTCTCTCCATGCAGAAGCACCCATTCACGTCCTTGTTCGCCCCAGGCCTACTTCGATGATCGTTCTTGCGCTGGTTGCCCTGTTCGCGTTGACGCAGCCTACCTTCGCCGCCACACCCACCGCGCTGCCGCTTGCGGAGTGCCTGCGGATCAAGCGCGTCGACGCATGGCATGCGCAGGACGAGCGTGTGCTGCTGGTTCGGAGTGGCAATCGTCATTTCCGCATTGAAATGCGCCACGACTGCCCGAAGCTTGGGAAAGGCGGCACGCTGGCGCTGCGCGGGGCGCACACCACGCGCGCATTCATCTGCGGCACTCCCGGTGAAATCCTGTCAAACCGCGTCGGGACCTGCCGGGTCGGAACAGTAACGCAGCTTGCACGGGACGAATTCGAGCGGCAGGTCGACGACTTGAAATACGCCAGCAAAAGCGGCGGCGACAAGCGCCTCTTCCACGCCGGTGTGCGCGAGGGCACCGATTGAATGGATCGACCGGACGCCACCGAAACAGCGGGGCGACGCCGCGCGCGAGCGGAGCCCCGCACGCGCCCGCATTCCATTGCACGAATTGGCGCGGCGTGTCCGTTGAAATCGGGCGACGGACACGCCGCAGGGTTCGCCGGCGCGCTCGCGAGCCCCTGGCTCGCGCGCCGGCGAACGCCCGAGGCAGGGAAGCCGCGGGCCGGAGCGACCTGACACGCGCTCCATGAAGCGGGACTTGTCGTGCGAAGGGCGCGATCCGCGGACGCCCGAACAGGGCATGTGCGGGCCGGGCTTTGCGATGACGCAGCAAGCGGAGTCGAAATCGCGAGTCCTGTCCCCCTATGGAAATCGTGCAGTCCTTGTTCCCGCGTCCTCGGCATCGCGCTTCAGAGCGGACGCATCTCGTAAGCGTGGTGGATGCGCTGGTCGCGCGCGAAATCAGGGGGAATGGTGCTGCGGGTGATGTCCCGCACGTGGAACTCGCGCTGGAGTTCCGGATCGAGCTTGAAACGCCTGAAGTTGCAGGAAAACAGGATCCTGCCACCGGGCGCCAGTACGCGCGTGCACCTCCGCAGCAATTCCGCGTGGTCGCCCTGGACCTCGAAATCGTCGGCGCGCGCGGAATTCGAAAAGCTCGGCGGGTCGACGAATATGAGGTCGAACTGTTCGCGTTCCCCGGCCAGCCACATCAGCGCGTCCGCCTGGACCAACCGGTGCTTGGCGCCCACGATGCCGTTGAGTTCGAAGTTGCGCCAGGCCCATTCGAGGTAGGTGGCGGAGAGATCGACGCTGACGGTGGACCGCGCACCGCCTGCGGCGGCGTGCACGGTCGCCGCGCCGGTGTAGCAGAAGAGGTTGAGCACCCGCTGGCCGGACGCCGCCGCGCGGATACGCGCGCGCATCGGGCGGTGGTCGAGGAACAAGCCCGTGTCGAGGTAATCGCGCAGGTTGACCTCGAAGCGCAGGCCATCCTCGACCACGACATGGGTTTGGCCGCCGTGCTCCTCGCGGGCGTAGCGCTGCAGCGGCGTCTGCTGGCGGCGCTGCTTCACCACGACCTGCGCGCGTGGTACCGCAAGCGCTGCCACGGCGGCGTGGACCACTTCACGCAGACGCCGCTGAGCTGTCGCGACCGGAATCTCGGGAGGTGGCGCGTATTCCTGGATGACCAGCCAGTCCTGCGCCGCTTCGGTCCGGTACACGTCGATCGCCGCCGCGTATTCCGGCAGGTCGGCATCGTACGCGCGCCAGCACTGCACCGCTTCACGCTTGCGCCAGGCGCGCAGGTGCTTCTCGTTCTTGTGCAGGCGATTGGCGAGCGACTGCTCGCCATCGCTCAGCGCCCTCGGTGCGGCCGGTTCCCGCGCTTCACGCGGCGACGCGTCGAGCAACAGCAATTCGACTGGCAACGCGCCGTTGAACAGTTTGTAGCGACGTTTCAGTTTAAGGCCAGTGGCGCGTCCGAGGTTTTCGTCGGCAACCAGCAGCGCTACGTGCCACTGCGCGCCTGCGCGAGGAGTTCGCGCAGTGGCCCGTAGCGCTGCTGGTGGCCGACGAAAACCTCGGACGCGCCACT
>JBKJSW010000351.1:0-3926 GCA_046595765.1 Ahniellaceae bacterium | reverse complement strand
TCGCGCTCCGTTCGGTGCGCTTCGAGGTTGGCATGCGTGGTCTGGTCGCAGTGTTGCTGATGGTCCTTTCGCCCGCCATGGTCGCGGCCGAGCAGCGCACCGTCGCGGAACGATCGGCGTTCCGCGAAACGGGACGCTATGACGAGGTCGCAACGCTGTGCGCGGCATTTGCAAGGACCTATCCCTCGACAGTGCGCTGCTTCGAATTCGGACGCACTCCGGAAGGACGCCCAATGCACGCTCTGGCCGTTTCCCGCACCGGTGCGCTGACACCGGCCGCCGCGCTGAAAGCACGGTTGCCCGTGGTGTTGCTGCAGGGCGGGATCCATGCGGGCGAAATCGATGGCAAGGATGCCGGATTCCGCGCGCTGCGGGAGTTGCTGGAGGCGGAGGCCGACCCGGGCGTTCTCGGCAAGCTCGTAGTCGTGTTCGTGCCCGTGTTCAACGTGGACGGCCATGAGCGTTTCGGTGCCTGGAATCGTCCGAACCAGCGCGGCCCCGCGCAAATGGGCTGGCGCACGACCGCACAGAACTACAACCTCAATCGCGACTACGCCAAAGTGGATGCACCGGAGATGCGCGCGATGCTGGCGCTGGTCGAGGCGTGGGATCCGTTGCTCGTGGTCGACCTGCATGTGACCGACGGCGCGAAATTCGAACACGACGTATCGATCCAGGTCGAACCACTCAACGCAGGTGACGAGGCCCTTCGTCGCATCGGCCGCACGCTGCGCGACGGCACCCTCGCGCGTCTCGAACGGCAAGGCTCAAAGCCCCTTCCCTTCTACCCCTCGTTCGTCGATGTGGACGACCCCGCTTCCGGTTTCGTCGACGAGGTGGCGCCGCCGCGCTTTTCGACTGGCTATTTCTGGCTGCGCAATCGTCTCGCCATGCTGGTCGAGACGCACTCGTGGAAGGACTACGCTACACGCGTGCGCACCACGCGCAACACGATCATGGCGATCCTTGATCAGGTCGCGCAGGAAGGCGCTGTCTGGCGCCGGGAGGTACGCGCCGCCGACCAGCGCGCCGCGCGGCTCGGCGGAGTCCGGCTGCCGCTCGACTTCATCACGACCGATGCGCACCGCGTCATCGATTTCCTGGGCTATGCATACACGCGCACGCCGTCGGAAGTGTCCGGTGCGTCAATGACACGATACGACGAGTCGAAGCCGCAGGTGTGGCGGATTCCGCTGCGCGACGAGGTCGTCGCGGGGACGCAGGTGACGGCGCCAGAGGGCGGATACCTCGTTCCTCGGGCTTTCGCCGCGGATGTCGAAAGGAACCTGGAAGCCCACGGCATCGTGTTCCGCAGGCTCGACGGGGCGTTACCCAGTCAGAACCTTGAAGCTTTCCGCGCGGAAAGCGCCATCTTCGACGCGACTCCCACGGAAGGCCACCAGCGCGTCGCCCTGACCGGCGCGTGGCGCCAGGAAACGCATGATGTGGGCAGCGGCGCGCTATTTGTCCCCATCGCCCAGCCGAAGGCCCGGCTCGTGCACGCACTGTTCGAACCGCAGGGCCCGGATTCCTTCGCCGCATGGGGCGTCTTCAACGACCGCTTCGAACAGAAGGAGTACATGGAGGCCTACGTCGCGGAAGACGTGGCGCGGACGATGCTGAAGGATGATGCCGCGCTCAAAGTAGAGTTCGAGCAGCGCCTGAAGGGTGATCCGAAGTTCGCGGCAAACCCCGCCGCGCGCCTAGAATTCTTCGCGCGTCGCCACGCGTCATGGGACCGGGACTTCAACCTCTACCCCGTGTTTCGATTAAAGCGAGCGCCGCCTCCGTAGCCTCAGTGCGCGGACCAGTTCGGCGCCTTGCGAATGACGCTGCGCGAACGCGCTCCGGCATTCCGAGCGTGCCGCTCGGAAACGCCGTCAGTCCGGGCGCCAGACGCTTGACCACTCCCGGCTATCGAAGTGACCACCTTCGCCAACGAAGTTGACCGTAGGCGGCGAAAGGGTGAGCGGCGCAAACCGGTCATGAGCGGACGGTTGCCATCGTCTCTCCCGATGTCACGAAAAAGGCTGCCAACGAAAGCCAGGGCGATTTAGGGACAGGGTGGATTGTTCGCCTTGGGCGTGCCGAAGTTCAAAGGTGTGTATTCAGGCGTTCCTGGTGGGGCATTGCACAGGATGGAAGGTGCATTGGGATCGCGTTGCAAGCTGCGACCGCTGAGGCTTGATTGCCATCCGATCGTATCGATAAGCACGCCGCCGCACGTAACAGACACCGTGCCGCTGCCGTTGAGGAGCGAGAATGCAAACGTCGTGTCCACCGCCAGCCCGCCATTCAAGGCAGGATTGTTCGTTCGGCCGGCCAGCGCGTGCGCTCCCGGGGCGATGACCACGGTTGGAAATGCGCCCGACGAGACAGTGCCATTGCCGAGCACGCAACCCGCCAAGTCCCGTGTGCCCGTTGCAGTGCTTCGCAACTCGATCCACTCGGCGTCAGCATCCGGCAGAGATGCGGGGTCGATCATCAATTCGGAAATACTGAGCTCGCCCGGACCCGGCGGCGTGCCAGGTGGAGGCGTGACCGGACATTGCTCGTTCGGCTGTCCGGGCGTGCCTCGATCCACAGCGTTATAAAGCGCATTTGCGAAGCACCAGTTGGCCGCAACGTCGTTGTCGAGTGCATTCGCGCGATCGGGATCGAGAGCCCGCGATCTGCCCGGAGATTCATTGTTGACCCACGAGGTGAGGTCGATCAGCAATCCGTTGCAGAGCAGGCGGATCGAGCCGCTCGGGCCCAGGCTGAAAGCGAAAGTCGCCGACGCAGCGACGTTACCGTTGGATCCGGTGTCAAGGCTGCGCGCCAAAACGGTTCCCGCGCCCCGATCAAGCGCGAGCGTCGGGAAGGGGCTGACTGTCGTGCCGTCGCTGGTCGCGCAACCGGCGAGCGGGAGGTTCTGGGCGGACACGTTGACCAACTCGAACCATTCGCCGAAGGCGTCGGATACCGCAGTGGGGTCGGACATGATTTCTTGGATGATGATCGCGCCCGCGACTGGAGGCGTCGTCTCTTCGAACCCGTGGAAGAAAAGGACGTCAGACGCTCGCGTCAGGCCAGTCAAGCATCCGAGCAGCAAGACTGCCGCTGCGCGGGTGACGTCGTAGTTCCGGAAAATCATGACCATGTCACGCTCCATTGGCGATGGGCGAGATGGCCCCGGAAATCTGGACAAACCGTAGCGGGAATTTCTGTTTCCGGGAGGTGATGATACGCGAGGACAACCAGGAGTTGAGAATGACGACGAGCTCAACGCGATCACTCGCCCGTATGCAACGCACGCCGAGATTGGCCCCTGGTCGCTGGAGAATGATCACTACGATGAGTACGACGAGATCGATCACGATGAGATCAGATTCCGGCGCAACCTGGGGATGCCGAATTCCTGATGCTGCCCGAGCGCTATGCAACCAGGGGCGAGCGGTAACGTTGCAGCGTGCGTCGCCGCCGCTCGCTCGCAGTCGAAAAGCTGGACATGAACGGCACCGCGGGAATTTCCGAGGGGCACGCAGAACGGAGAGCCATCAGAGTATGGTCCGGGGATGCTCCACGAGTTTCTCACTGCGCATCGTCAAGCACTCATCGATCGTTGCCGGGAAAAGGTTGCCCGTCGTTCCCCGGGTTCGCCCGAGCGGGAACTCAAGCACGGCATCACACCCTTCCTCGATCAGCTCATTCACACGCTGCGCGTGGAGCAGACTCCACATCCCATGCGCAGTCGCCGCATCTCGGGGCCCGCGGGCGGCGAAAACTCCCCGTCAGAAATGGGCGAGACGGCCACGCAGCATGGCCGCGAGCTGCTGCAGCACGGATATACCGTCGAAGAAGTGGTGCACGACTACGGCGATCTCTGCCAGGCCATCACCGATCTGGCATTTGAACGCGAGGCGCTCATTTCGACCGATGAGTTC
>JBKJSW010000020.1:0-4467 GCA_046595765.1 Ahniellaceae bacterium | reverse complement strand
TCGACGACGTATTCGGCGCCGCGATAGAGCTCCGCGTGTCCCTTCTGGCGACCGAACCCCTTGACCTCGCTCACGGTGATGCCCTGCACGCCGATCTCGGCAAGAGCCTCGCGCACGTCGTCGAGCTTGAAGGGCTTGATCACCGCCACGACCATCTTCATCTGTGCCTGCACCTTCCATCCGAACGCTCCGAACTATAGCCAAACCCGGAGCGGCATCGTCAGGCGGGGGCGCGTGCGAAATATCTGACCTGTCGGCGGGGCGATTTGCGGACTCGCCCGGTGCCGAGCAGGGATACTGTCGTGGTCGTCCGCAACCGAGTCATCCACATGATCCAGCCGCAAGCCATCGAGGATCTGGCCAGACGCTTGACCGATCTCCTGCCGCCCTCGGCGCGCGCCGCGCAGGAGGACGTGGCGGCGAGTTTCCGCAGCGTCCTCCAGTCGGGCCTGACGCGCATGAACCTCGTATCGCGCGAAGAGTTCGACGTGCAGCGCATGGTGCTGCTCCGGACGCGCGAAAAGGTCGAAGCGCTGGAGCGCGACGTCGCCGCGCTGTCGGAAGCGCTCGGACTCGGCCGCGAGCCGGGTTGACACTGCGTATCGCCTAACAGGGCCGAAACGATTCGGCGGATCGCCTGATCCGTGCCGCAGGGATGCGGCGGCCCTGGCCACTAGTTGCCTCGAACCCATGCGCGGCACCGATCCCGCAGCGGCCGCGAGCGGACCGCCGTCGCCACCTGACTCACACCTCGGCGAGCCCTCATGCCTCTTCCCCACGCCCGCGCATCGCTTCTGCCCCGCGCAATTACGGGCTCCAGTTGCCTGTGAGCCTCGCCCGCATCCTCACGCGCGCCCTGGTCGGGGTGACGGCACCACCGGTCTCGGTCGAAGTGCATCTCAGCGGTGGGCTGCCCGGTACTTCCATCGTGGGCCTGCCCGAGATGGCCGTGCGCGAGGCTCGCGATCGCGTACGCGCAGCACTCATCAATGCGCAATTCGAGTTCCCGCAGCGTCGCATCACGATTTCCCTCGCGCCGGCAGACCTGCCCAAGGAAGGCAGCCGCTTCGATACCGCGATTGCGCTCGGCATCCTGGTCGCATCCAACCAGATCCCGTTCGGCTGCCTGGACCGCACGGAAGTGGTCGGCGAACTCGCCCTGTCCGGGGAATTGCGCGCCGTACGCGGGGTGCTGCCCGCGGTACTCGCCGCGCGCGCCGCCGGCCACGCCATCGTGGTACCCGCGGGCAATGCGGCAGAGGCCGCGCGCGTGGGCGAGGTCGAGGTGTTCTGCGCCGATTCGCTGCTCGCGATCTGCGCGTGGCTGCGCGCAAGCGCCGACACCAACGTGCCCGCAAAGGACTCGGGCATTGGCGTGGTGCGCGCGTCGGACATCCAGTTGCCGGAGACGCCGATCCGTTTCCTCCCCGACCTCGCCGATGTGCGCGGCCAGACGCATGCGCGGCGTGCGCTCGAGATCGCCGCAGCCGGCCAGCACAACCTGATCATGGTTGGGCCTCCAGGCAGCGGCAAGACCATGCTGGCGCAGCGCCTCGCGGGCATCCTGCCGCAGCTCGGCGACGACGAGGCGCTCGAGTGCGCAGCGATTGCGTCGGTGAGTGCGCAGGGATTCGATGCCGGACAATTCGGACTTCGTCCCACTCGATCGCCGCACCACTCGGCCAGCGGTGTAGCGCTGGTGGGCGGCGGGTCGTTGCCGCGACCCGGCGAGATTTCGCTCGCGCATGAAGGCGTCCTGTTCCTGGACGAACTGCCGGAATTTGACCGCCGGGTGCTCGAAGTCCTGCGCGAACCCATCGAATCGGGCCGCATTCTGATCTCCCGGGCCGCGCGGCAGGCGGAATTCCCGGCGCGGTTCCAGCTCGTCGCGGCGATGAATCCCTGTCCGTGCGGGTACTTCGGCGACAGCAGCGGCCGGTGCCGCTGCACACCCGACCAGATCCTGCGCTACCGCAGCCGTATCTCGGGCCCGCTGCTTGATCGCATCGACCTGCACGTCGAGGTGCCGCGATTGCCGCATGCGGAATTGCGTGCAGGCACGTCGGTCGAGTCGAGCGCGGACGTGCGCCGCCGCGTGGTCGCGACCCGCGATCGACAGCTCGCGCGCGCGGGCAAGCCCAATGCCCTGCTCGCTTCACGCGAGATCGAGAACGACTGCGCACTCACCGACACCGGCCAGCAACTGCTCGAACGCGCGGTCGAGAAGCTGGGATTGTCA
The DNA here is from genome assembly GCA_046595765.1 of Ahniellaceae bacterium. Taxonomy (GTDB): domain Bacteria; phylum Pseudomonadota; class Gammaproteobacteria; order Xanthomonadales; family Ahniellaceae; genus JBBQNY01. The sequence continues at coordinate 2,228 of JBKJSW010000020.1, read as the reverse complement.
GCGCGCGGCTATCACCGCATCCTGCGCGTTGCCCGCACCATCGCGGACCTCGCCAGTGCCGGCTCGATTGCCGACACCCACCTCGCCGAAGCCATCGGCTACCGTCGCCTCGACCGCGCACTCGCACCTGCACAGTCGTTTGCGCATGCGTACTCCGCAACGCGATAGCGCGGCGCGGCGGACTTCGCATCGCGTTACCGGCTACTCGGCCGCGCCTTCAAGCGAAGGGTCGAGGGTCGTTTAATCAGGCACAACCGGGCATGCCTGCACGACGCGTCCGGCCCGGCCATCCGTGGCCGGGCTTTCGGCGGTCGCGCCCGTGGCGCGACAAGCCCCGCCTCCCCCGGCGGTGGGCGAACCGCCGGGGCTGTACAGGACTCCCCCACTCGTCCGACCGTGCGGCGGCCTGACAAACACCAGATACGCAAGAAGCCATCCGACTGTGACAAAGCGTGTATTGAAGGGATTCGCATACACTCCGGACACATGCCACTGCCCGCCGATCCCGAACAACTCTTTGCGAGCATCTACGACGAGCTGAAGCGGCTGGCCCACGCGCAGCTCGCGGGGCGCGCGCCGCGCACGCTCTGCACCACCGCGCTGGTGCACGAGGCCTACATCAAGCTCATCCGCGGCGATGCCGCGGTGCAGGACCGCCAACATTTCGTGAGCCTGGTGGTGCGCGCCATGCGACAGATCCTCGCCGACGCAGCCCGTCGCAAGATGGCCGAGAAGCGCGGTGGCGACGCGGCGATGGTCACACTGGACACCGGGCATCGCGACCACCAGGTCGCCGAGGGCGTCGACGTGCTTGCGCTCGAACAGGCGATCGACCGGCTGCGCGGCTTGCACGATCGGCTTGCCACCGTGGTCGAAATGCACTTTTACGGGGGACTCTCGTTCAACGAGGTTGCCGAGCTCATCGGTGTCACTGAGCGCACCGTGCAGCGCGACTGGACCGCAGCACGCGCGTTGCTGGAACGTGACCTGGGAGCGCAACGATGAGCAGCGAAGGAGCGCAGCCGGTCCCCGCCAACGACCAACGCCGCGCCGCACGTGCGGTGCTGCTGCTGCGGGACGCCCTCGATCTCGATACAGGCGCACGCGCGGCCTTCCTCGATCGCGAATGCGCTGCCGACGAGTCCTTGCGCGCCGAACTCGACGCCTTGCTGGATCGTGTCTCGACCCATGGCGGCTCGGCCGATGAATTCCTCGACCAGCCAGCGCTGGCGCTTGCGGGCCGTCTGATCGAAGACGAAGCGCCGGCGCGCACCGGCGACACCATCGGCGCCTTCCGCATCGTCGCGCTGCTCGGCGAAGGCGGCATGGGCACCGTGTACCGCGCCGAGCGCGAGGGCGCGGATTTCGCGCAGACCGTCGCGCTCAAGATCATCCGGGCCGGCGCGCCCAACGCGGCCCTGCGCGAGCGTTTCCGGCGCGAGCGCGCGATCCTCGCGGGCCTCGATCACCACGGCATCGCGCGCTTCGTCGACGGTGGCGTGACCGAGCAGGGTGAGCTCTGGTTCGCGATGGCGTTGATCGAAGGCGACGCGATCACGCGTCATGCCGATCGGCAGGCGCTCGACGTTTCGCAACGCGTGGCCTTGCTTGCGTCAGTGTGCGACGCCGTCGCCGCAGCGCACCGCAGCCTGGTCGTGCACCGGGACATCAAGCCTTCCAACATCGTGGTGGACGGCGCCGGCGCACCCCACTTGCTCGATTTCGGCATCGCAAAACTGCTCGACGAGACCGGTACCGACGCCACGCTCACCGACGCGCGTGTGATGACGCCGCACTACGCAGCACCGGAACAGATCCGCGGCGAGGCGGTCACCACCGCGACCGATGTGTACGCTCTGGGCGTGGTCCTGTTCGAACTGCTGACGGGACGGCGTCCGTTCGCCTCTGGCAGCATCACTCCGTTCCAGGTGCAGCGTGCGGTACTCGAGGCATCGCGCCCGTCACTCGTCGAGGCAGCGGCGACCGCGGGAGCGGCATCGAACTCGACAATCGTCAGCCCGGACGCCGCACGCTCGCGGCTACTGCGCGGCGACCTTGAACACATCGTCGAACGCGCGATGGCGCGCGAACCCGAACGTCGCTACGCATCGGCGGCGGCGCTTGCCGAAGACCTGCGACGCCATCTCGAAGGGCGTCCCATCCGCGCGCGGCCCGATACGCTCGGCTATCGCGCCAACAAGTTCGTGCAACGCAATCGCCTCGGCGTG
>JBKJSW010000282.1:0-2894 GCA_046595765.1 Ahniellaceae bacterium | reverse complement strand
TTACGCGTTCTTCCAGCACACCGATCCCGCGCTCGCCGCGCAACTGGTCGGCCTCAGCGCAGAAGATGCGGCGTCGGTGATCCGTGGCGCCAAGATGCGTTACCTCGGTGTCGGGGCGATGCTGATCGGCGGTGTATGGACGCTCTTCTCGTTGCGCAAGTCGCTCTTTTCGGGCATCCGCAGCGGCATCGCGGCCGCGCGCAAGGGCACCGGCCACATCGTCGCTGAAACCGAGCGCGACCTGCCGATGAAATGGATGTTGATCGCGCTCGTGATCTTCATCCTGCCGCTGGCGCTGCTGTACCAGGCGATCGTCGGCAACTGGGGCGTGAGCATCACGATGACCATCATCATGATCGTCGCCGGCTTCCTGTTCGTATCGGTGTCGGCGTATCTCGCGGGTCTCGTGGGGTCTTCCAACAACCCGGTGTCGGGCATCACCATCGCGACCATCCTGTTCGCGTCGGTGGTACTGGTGCTGCTGCTCGGACGCGATTCGCCGATCGGCGCGGTCGCCGCGATCATGATCGGCGCGGTGGTGTGCTGCGCGGCGGCGGTCGGCGGGGACAACCTGCAGGACCTCAAAACCGGTTATCTCGTCGGTGCGACGCCCTGGAAGCAGCAGTTGATGCTGGGTATCGGCGCTTTCTCGTGTGCGCTGGTCATGGCGCCTGTGCTCAATCTCCTTGCAGCCGCCTATGGCATTGGCGGAGAGCCCACGGCCGCCCATCCGAATCCGCTGCAGGCGCCGCAAGCGACGCTGATGGCGTCGGTGGCAAAGGGAATGTTCGGAGGCCAATTGCCCTGGGGCATGATCGGGATCGGCGCCGGTATCGGTGCGCTCATCATCGCGTTCGACAGCTGGCTAAAGGCGCGGGGGTCGCGGTTCCGCGTGCCGGTACTGGCGGCCGCGATCGGTATCTACCTGCCACTCGAACTGATGGTGCCGATCTTCCTCGGCGGACTGCTGGCGCATTTCGTCGAGCGCAAACACAAGCTCGATGTCAACGACGAATTGGCCAGGGATCGCCTGCACCGCCCGGGCACGCTGTTCTCGGCCGGGCTCATCACCGGCGAGGCATTGATGGGAATCCTGATTGCGATCCCGATCGTGGTGTCAGCCCGCGCCGACGTGCTGGCGCTGCCGGAGGCATTCCATTTCAACGAGTGGGTCGGGCTCGCCGTACTCGCAGTGGTGGCGTGGCTTCTCTATCGCACCTGTACACGCGCGTCCGCCCACTGATCCACCGCGCGCCACGGCCTCGTCGTGGCGCCGCGCGGACGGCTGCGCGCCATCCATCCTGAAATTACGCAGCGGAGATGCACGCATGGGAATTCGCAATAGCCTGTTGATCCTGCTGCTGGGCAGCGCCGGTTGCACCTTTGCGTTCGCCGCGCCGCGTGCGTTCGACGTCCGCGATCTCGTCGCTCTGGAGCGGGTCAGCGATCCACGCCTGTCGCCGGGCGGTCAGATGGTGGCCTTCCAGTTGCGCACGACCGACCTGGACGGCAACAAGGGCGTGACGAGCATCTGGACGGTTCCCGTCGATGCCCGCGCAGCGGCCCGGCAACTCACGCCTGCGGGCATGGTCGCGAGCGCTCCGCGGTTCTCGCCCGACGGCCGCTTGCTGTATTTCTCCAGCACCAAGAGTGGCACCAGCCAGGTGTGGCGCTACGACTTCGGCAATGGCCAGGTACGCCAGGTCACCGATCTTCCGCTGGACGTCGGCAGCTTCCGGGTATCCCCGGATGGGCGTGCCCTGGCGTTGTCGATGGAAGTGTTCGCCGACTGCCCTGACCTTGCGTGCAGCCGCAAGCGGCTTGACGCACTCGCCAAGCCGAAAGCGAGCGGCGTCGTCTACGACAAGCTTTTCATCCGGCACTGGGACACCTGGAAAAACGGTACGCGCTCGCAACTGTTCGCAAGCACGATCGGCGAGGACGGCACGGCGACGGCGCCGGTCCTCGTCAGCCGCGGCATTGATGGCGACGTGCCGTCCAAGCCGTTCGGCGACGACGCGGAGTATGCGTTCACGCCCGACAGCAAGCAGGTTGCCTTCGCCGCGCGCATTGCCGGAACCACCGAGTCCTGGTCCACCAACCTCGACCTGTTCCTGTCCAACACCGACGGCAGCGCAGCGCCTGTGAACCTGACGGCTTCCAATCTGGCCACAGATACCGGCCCATTGTTCGCGCCGAATGGCAAGACGCTCTACTACCGGGCGATGAAGCGTGCCGGTTTCGAAGCGGATCGGCTCGCGATCATGGCGCTCGATCTCGCGGCAGGCACGTCGCGGGAAATCGCGCCGAACTGGGATCGCTCGGCCGACAGCCTGCAGGTGTCCGCGGATGGCAAGACGCTTTACGCGAGCATTGGTGAGCAGGGGCGCAACTCGCTCTACGCGATCGACACCGCGAGCGGCAAGCCCGCGCTGCTGGCACGCGGCGGCTCGATCTCCGAGTTCTCGCAAGGCGGCGATCGCGTCGTTTTCGCTTACGACGATCTCGATTCACCGGCCAACCTCTACACGCTGAAGTTGCCGCGCGGGAAGCCGCAGCCGCTCACGCAGGTCAACGCCAAGCGCCTCGCCGGAGTGCGCTTCGCGGAGTACGAACAGTTCCAGTTCGCAGGCTGGAACGGCGAGACCGTGCGCGGCTTCGTGATGAAGCCCTGGAACTACCAGCGTGGCGAAAAATATCCCGTGGCATTTGTCATCCACGGTGGGCCGCAGGGCAGCATGGGCGATCATTTTCATTACCGGTGGAACCCGCAGACGTACGCGGGACAGGGCTTCGCGGTGGTCTTCATCGACTTCCACGGCTCGACCGGCTACGGGCAGGCATTTACCGATTCGATTTCGGGCGACTGGGGCGGCAAGCCGCTCGAGGACCTC
>JBKJSW010000275.1:0-2532 GCA_046595765.1 Ahniellaceae bacterium | reverse complement strand
TGACGGTACGGTCACGGTCGACGAGACCCGCTTGCCGGGTATCCGCGCGCATTGCGTCGTGGCGGCGAGCCACACAGGCCTCCTGTTCTCGGACCGCGCGGTCGACCAGGCCGTGCGCTTCCTTCGCGAGGGCCGTTTCGCCTGACCGGCCCGAAAGCCGGCGGGTAACCGTCAACCTCCTGTTGCCTGCGGCCGCGCCGCGCTCGCCACCGTCCTATAATTCGCGATTGTCCAATCGCAGTACCGGGTATCCAACATGGGTCGTGGACCATCGATCGAGGGGCGCAAGAACGCCACCGACGCCAAGCGCGGCAAGCTCTTCACCAAGATCATCCGCGAGATCTCCGTGGCGGCGCGCGCCGGCGGGGGCGACGCCTCCGCGAATCCGCGCCTGCGCTCCGCGATCGAGAAAGGCCTGTCGGCCAACATGACCAAGGACGTGATCGAGCGCGCAGTCAAGAAGGCGACCGGCGAACTCGAAGGCGTCGAGTACGAGGAAATCCGCTACGAGGGCTACGCGCAGGGTGGCGTCGCTGTCATCGTCGACGCGCTGACCGACAATCGCAATCGGGCGGTCGCCGACGTGCGCCATGCCTTCACCAAGTTCGGTGGCAGCCTTGGCACCGACGGCTCGGTGGCGTTCCTGTTCCGCAAGCAGGGCGTGTTGTCGTTCGCGCCCGGCGCGGACGAGAGTCGCATTACCGACGCCGCCATCGAGGCGGGTGCGGACGACGTCGTCGTGTACCCGGAAGACAGTGCCATCGACGTGTTGACCGCGCCTGAGGACTTCGAGGCGGTTAAGTCGGCGCTCGCAGCCACGGGGCTCGTTCCCGAAGCATCGGAGATCACGATGCGCGCCGGCACCGACATCGAGGTGGCGGGTGATACGGCGAAGTCCGTTGCGAAGTTGCTCGACTGGCTGGACGACCTCGACGACGTGCAGAACGTGTACTCGAACGCCGCCCTGCCCGCGGATGCCTACGGGTGAGTCGGAAGTGACACGCATCCTGGGGATCGACCCGGGTTCGGTGCGTACCGGTATCGGCATTGTCGATGTCGACGCCGCTGGCAAGGCGACGCATGTGTTCCATGCGGCGCTGGTGGTGGGTGGGGAAGAGGATTTTTCGCAGAGGCTGAAGGCGATTGTTCTCGGCGTCTCAACAGCTATTCAGGACTGGAGACCTACTGAGGTAGCGATTGAGAGGGTATTCATGGCCAAGAATCCGGACTCGGCCTTGAAGCTCGGCCAGGCGCGCGGCGCGGCCATCTGCGCGTGCGTGCTGCGCGACCTCCCCATCAGCGAGTACTCGCCGATGCAGGTCAAGCAGGGCCTCGTGGGCCGCGGCATCGCCGACAAGTCGCAGGTGCAGCACATGGTCGGCGTGCTGCTGGGGTTGCAAGGCAACTTGCAGGCGGATGCGGCGGATGCGCTGGCGGTGGCGATCACGCACGCCCACGCGCGCGCATTGGCGCAGCGTACGGGCGTGTCGGCTTCCGAACTCATGCGCAGTAGGAGTGCGCGCCGGTGATCGGTCGGTTGCGCGGAACGCTGGCGCACAAGCAGCCGCCCTGGCTGATCATCGACGTGCAGGGCGTCGGCTACGAACTCGAAGTGCCGATGTCGACGTTCTACGAACTGCCGGAAACGGGCGCGGAAGTGACGTTGTTCGTCCACCACGCCCAGAAGGAAGACAGCGTTTCCCTCTATGGCTTCCTGCAGGAGGCCGAGCGACGCCTGTTCCGGGACGTGCAAAAGGTCACCGGCATCGGCGCTCGCGTTGCGCTCGCGATCCTGTCGTCGGTCACGGTCGGCGACTTCTCCCGCGTTGTCGCGAGTGGGGATGTCGCGGCGCTGACCCGCATTCCCGGCGTCGGCAAGAAAACCGCGGAGCGCATCCTGCTGGAGTTGCGCGATCGCGTCGCGCCCGACACCGCCGCGGGAGGGCGCCAGGGCCACGTCCCGACCGACGCCCTGGGCGAGGCGACCATCGCGCTGCAGCAGCTGGGTTACAAGCCGGTCGAGGCCCAGCGCATGGCCGCCGCGGCACGGGCCGAAGGCGATGATGCCGAGGCGGTGATCCGCAAGGCGCTCAAGGCAGCATTGCGTTAAGCGCCGAAGGCGCACCATCCACTCCCATGCCCATCCAGTCCAAGACCGATCCACTGCCCTCCACGACCGTGCGCGCGCCCGACCATGGCAAGGTCGGGCTCGCCGGCCTCATCGTGGGCGCGATCGGTGTCGTGTTCGGCGACATCGGCACCAGCCCGCTGTACACGCTCAAAGAAGCGTTCTCTCCGCATTACGGACTCACCGCGAACCACGACACCGTGCTCGGCATCCTGTCGCTGGTGTTCTGGGCACTGATGATCGTCGTCACGTTGAAGTACGTGACCATCATCATGCGCGCGGACAACGACGGCGAGGGCGGCATCATGGCCTTGATGGCGCTGGTGCAGCGCAGCCTGCCGAGAGGTTCGAAGTCAACCTACGTGGTCGGCATCCTCGGCATCTTCGGCGCCTCGCTGTTTTTC
>JBKJSW010000037.1:0-5198 GCA_046595765.1 Ahniellaceae bacterium | reverse complement strand
GTGTCGTCACAACGACCGCCGCGGCGGCCGCGGTCGTTGTTACGGTCGACCTTGCCGCCGATCGCCGCACCGGCCACGGCGCCACCCACTGTTGCGACGGTGCGACCAGTACCGCTGCCGATCTGGTTGCCGACCAGGCCACCCACGATCGCGCCGACGATTTTGCCATCCGTGTCGCTGTCACGTTCGCGGCGGTCACCACGGCAATCGTTGTCGCCCACTTGCGTGACTCGCACCACGTCAGCGTAGTTGGCGGCGCTCACCGCGATGGGCGCGCATGCCAGCACGACCGCGGCGGCCAGGATCCGGACGTTTCGATTGAATGAGTTGCTCATCGCTTGCTCCGATAGTGAGGCAGGCGAGTTGCCTGCTTTGCGTACCCGTGCATTTCAACAACCATCGACTGAACGAGACGGGAGCGCGGTCAATGCTGTTCAGCGGGCTGTTCGATTTGCAGGAACGGTATTGCGCCGGCGGTCACGCCTGGCAGCTTGCCGTCCCACTTCTCGATCGCACGCAACTGCGCTTCCACGCGACGCAATTCGATCAGCTCCGGGGAGATGACTTCGCGCTGCAGCCGCAGCGCCATGGCCTGCGCCTCCGCGTTCAACTTCTGCGATTCGGCTTCGGCCCTCGCCTGCGCGATGCGTTGTTCCGCCTCGACCTTGATGCGCTCCAGGTCACGTTCGGCCTTGAGCTTCTGCTGTTCGGCGACCGTCTTGGCCTCGATCGCAAGCGCGAAGCTTTCCGAGAAATGGAAGTTCGTGATCGCAAACTCGTCGACGATGATGTCATGCCGCAGCAGCCGTTCGCGCAGCAGGTCGCGAATCGCGAGCGCCACTTCGGGGCGTTTGGTCACCAGCTGTTCCGCGGTGTAGCGCGCCGTGACCGCTTTCATCGCTTCCTGCACCGCGGGGTCGATGATGCGCGACGCGATGTTCTCGAAAGGTCCAAGCTGACGGTACACGCGCACGACCTTCGTCGGATCCACATGGTAGTTGAGCGCGACCTGAGTGGTCACGCGCTGCAGGTCGCGCGATGCCGCATCGCCATCGGTGACGGCCTTCTCGACCAGGATGGGCATCTTGTAGATGCGCTGAGCCATCGGCAGCACGAAGTGGATGCCTTCGGTCAAGGCGGGCTCTGCGGCCTTGCCGAAGGTGAGCTTCACGCCCCGGAACCCGTTCGGCACGATTGCGAACGGCTTGAACACGACGGCGGCGGACAGGATCGCCACGCCGATGATGAGAGATCCCCACAGGCTGCGCTTGCCAGGGCCGCCCGGAATGCGCGGGCGTGCGCTGAATACGTTCGACATGGATCAATCCCCTGGTGTGTCGTGGCATTCTAGTCATCACACGCCCGTCGCATGCAGGGACGTGCAACTGAACTGGAGCGGGCGAATGGCGGCATCGGGCAACGACTCCTCGCGGGCGCCCCTGGCGGGCGAGGAAGCACGGTTGCGTCCGGTGGTCGGTCGTGGAGCGCTGGCGGCGTCGATCGTCAACGTGATCGTCGGCGGCGGCATTTTCGTGTTGCCCGCCGCGGTCGCCGGCCATCTCGGGTCAATCGCCCCGCTCGCCTACCTGCTGGGTGCGCTGGTGATCGTGCCGGTCGCGATCTGCTTCGCGCTGGCGGGCCGACGCGTGCTGACGACCGGTGGCCCCTACGCCTATGCAGAGAGCGCATTCGGGCCGTTTGCCGGATTCCTCACCGGAATCATCATGTGGCTCGCCAATGTCACAGCCTGCGCCGGCGTCGCAGTGGCATTGCACGGGCAGCTGGCAAGGCTCTGGCCTGTTTTTTCCGCGCCGTTCGCGCGCGCCGCTTTGCTCAGCAGCGTCTTCGCCGCATTGTTTGTGCTCAATGCGCGCGGCATGCGCCTCGGCATGCGCGCGATCGTCACGCTTGCGGTCCTCAAGCTCACGCCGCTGGTATTGCTGGTCGGGATCGGCATCTGGTTCATCGATCCGTCGCAACTGGTGCCCGTTGACGCCGTGGTGGAACCGCATGCGCTCGGTGCAGCCCTGGTGCTGGTGATGTTCGCGTACTCGGGAATGGAGACCGCGCTCACTCCGGCTGGCGAGATGCGCGATGCAAGTCGAGACCTTCCGCTGGCCACGATGTGGGCTACCGGATTCGTGGTCGTGCTGTATTTCGGGCTGCAGGCGGTGGCGCAGGGATTACTGGGTCCTGCCCTCGCGAACGACGCTACCCCGCTCGCCAGCGCCGCCGGCCGGATCCACCCGGCGGCGTCGACGCTGTTACTGCTGACGGCGGCGGTCTCGATGCTGGGATTCCTGCAGGGCAACCTGGTCGGCACCTCGAGGCTGGTGTACGCGCTCGCGCGCGATCGCCAGTTGCCCGCCCCGCTGGCGCATGTCTCGCCCGGCAGCGGCGTGCCGGTCATCGCGCTGGCCGCGCACGCGGCGGTGGCCTGGGGTCTGGCGATGCTGGGCAACTTCGCGACCCTTGCCCTGCTTTCGGGCGGAGCGAACTGCCTGCTTTACGCACTGGTCGCGCTGGCTGCCTGGAAGATCGCACGGCGCGAACCGGCGACGCTGTCCCGGCAGCGTGCATTCGAGAACATCGCCCCGCCCTTCGCATTCATCGCGTTGTCCGCAATCGCTGCCACCCTGCGCGCGAACGAGTGGTGGATCCTGCTGGCGACCATTGCCCTGATCGCAGTGGCGTACGCGATCGGCAAGTCGCACCGCGCCAATCGCCCGATTCCGAAGTAAGGTAGTTCGACTTCGACCCTTGATGGAATGCCGATGAATCCCATCGCCCTGGTGATCGCCTTTGCGCGTCGCCTGCGCTTCCCGCAGCTGTTCGCGCTGGTCGGTGCATTGTTCATCGCGGATCTCATCGTGCCCGATGCGATTCCCTTCATCGACGAGATCCTGCTCGGGCTCGCGACCCTGCTGTTTGGCAGCTGGAAGCAGAGTCGCGAAGCGCTGTACGAGCGCGACCGATCGGCGCGCAGTCGCGCGCGGTCCGCACCGCGCTGAATCGAAGGAACGCCCGGACCAGGGCACGCGCCTGCCGGACAAGTCTCGCGACAGGTTCAGGAATTCACGCAGGCCGGGACGGCCTTCCTTGGAGCTCGCGGCATGATCGAAACCAGAGGAATGCGTCCGGCACTGCGCGATCTCGATCCGGAGGGCGCGGCCGACGCCGTGCAAGCCCTGTCCGACGAGGCAGCCACGGACGCCCTGTCGCAGATGAATCCTGCACAGGCGGTCGAAGTCGTCGAACGGCTGACGCCTGCGCATCAGCACCGCCTCGCGCAGATTGCCGATGCCCGCAACGTCGCGGGCGACTGGGTAAGCAACCAGCGCTACGAGGACGGCAGCGTCGGCCGGCTGATGCAGCGACCCATCGCGGCATTCGCGGCCGGCACGCCTGTTGTCGAGGTGGTCGCGAGCCTGCGTGAACTGATCGCCGACCACCTGATCACGTACATCTACTGCCTGGGTGAAGCACGCAAGTTGATCGGCGTGAGCACGTTCCGCGATCTCCTGTTCGCTCCGGCAGGCAAGTTGCTGGGCGATATCGCCACGCCGAATCCGTTTTCGCTGAGGCCGGAAAGCGACCAGCTCATGGCGATGCGGGAAGTGGTGACGCGCCACTACCCCGAGTACCCCGTGTGCAGTGCGGAGGGACGCCTGGTCGGCATCGTGCGCGGGCAGCATTTGTTCGAGCAGCAGGCGTTCGAGATCAGCGCGCAGGCGGGCACGATGGTCGGCGTCGAAAAGGAGGAGCGCATGGCCACGCCGTGGCAGCGCAGCCTCAAGTCGCGCCATCCCTGGCTGCAGCTAAACCTCGTGACGGCCTTCCTCGCAGCCGCCGTAGTCGGCTTCTTCCAAGACACCATCAATGAAATCGTCCTGCTGGCCGTGTTCCTGCCGGTGCTCGCGGGTCAATGCGGCAACACGGGCTGCCAGGCCCTAGCTGTGACACTGCGCGGCATGACGCTGGGCGACTACCGCCCTGGTGAGGAAGGTCGCGTCATGCGCAAGGAGGCCTGGCTCGGACTGCTCAACGGCAGCATGACGGGCCTCGTGGCCGCCGCCGGCATGTGGTTCATGGCTTACTCCCAGGGACGCGCCGACGCGTGGGTCATGGCACTGATCACGTGGCTTGCGATGTTGACTTCGTGCATGTTGAGCGGCATCGCCGGCGCGGGCGTACCCATTCTGCTGCAACGCGCAGGCGCCGACCCGGCCACCGCGTCGAGCATATTCCTGACGACCGCCACGGACGTGGTGAGCATGGGAGTGTTCCTCACGCTCGCTACCTGGTGGCTGCTCTGAGACTCCCGCAGTGCCGGATAGTCAACGCGTGACGAATTCGTCCGCGAATTCCGGCAGCAACCACTGCGCGAACACCGACGCGGGCACTTCCGCGACCAGCGTGCCGTCCGCATACGACGCAACCTGGTACGGGGCGAACAGGAACCTGAGCGCGTTGATGCGCCCGGCCGAAGACACCACCGGCTCGGCCAGGCGGTAGTTCTCGGCAGTTGAGTCTGCGCCGCTGGCAATCTGCGCGCGCATCTCGGCGCGGGCACCAGCGTCCGCCGGCGAACCCGACACCGATGCCTGTGCGATGCGCTGCACCAGCAACATCTCCCTGGCGCGCACGCTGATCGCGCGGAGCGCCGCGTCAGGGTCGGAGAACAACTGCTCGGGTCGCAATGGTCGCGGCGGCGATGTGGCAAACAGCAACCGCTCGATGATGGGGAGTGGATGCGCGCCTCCCGAGAACACCGAGCCGTCGCCCGCGATGCAGCGCAGCGTCGGCGTACCCGCGCAGGGTGCGAATTCGAGTTGCAGCGTCCACCGGCCCGCAGTAGCGGGCGCGGCCGCGGCGGCCGCGAGGAATTCCTGCAGGTGATCATCCGCCAGCGCACGCACCGCTGCTTCGACGTCTTTGTTCTCGGCCAGCGACGCGGCCCAGCGGATCCGGTACTCGTAGCGATCGGTCGATTCGTGGTGCTCGAGACCTGCCGCATCGTGTGCCGGCGAGGCCGCCTCAAGCGTTCTTTCGCTCGCCACCTCCGCCGCATCGTCGCGAGCCGCGACCGGTTCGGATCCAGTCTGCGTTGGCGAGCCATCGCAACCCAGCGCCAGGAGCGTGCCGAGCAGCAGCAGTAGTTGAGCAAGTCGAAGCAGCATGGACCATCCCCGGCGAAC
>JBKJSW010000284.1:0-3300 GCA_046595765.1 Ahniellaceae bacterium | reverse complement strand
GTCGGTGCGTACGGGTCCGCTGCCGCGGGTACGTCCTGGAAACCCCCGGGCTGCGGCTCGGTGCTGCTGCTGTACGCAGGCGCGCTCGGCTCGGCGGCGGCCGCGGCCGCGGCGCCGGCATTGCCGCCCATGCGACCCACGCGCGAATCGAGCTCGACGTACTGATCGCGCGCGCGTTTCTTCAAATTCTCGATCTCGAATTGCTGCTGCTCAACCAGGCCGCGCAGTTCGCGCACCTCGGTCTGCAATTCGCTGATCCGGTTCAATTGCTCGAGCGTGGCACCGCCCTGCTGCCCCTGAAGCTGCTGCTCCATGCGCGCCACGCGTTCAGCCAGGCTGAGTCGCCCTTCCTGGGCCACAACCGCTCCGGGTAACACAGTGACGACGGCCACGAAGCTCGCCAGGAAAAATTTGACCAAACGCTGCTGGATCATGGATCTGCTCTTCCCGGCAGGCGGTTGGGACAAAGGTGACTCTGCGCGACCCCTCCCCATCCCTCCCCTGCATCTGCAAGGGAGGGAGTGGAAGCGCTTACGCGGAGTCAACCGTGACATCGGCGATCGAGGAAACGTGAGCCCTGCCACTGCGCTCCGCGCGGGGGTCGGGTCTCATCAACTCACTTACTTCGCGGTGTAGGCGATTTCCACGCGACGGTTCTTGGCCCAGCAATCTTCACTGGTATCGGAACAGGTGCCCTGCTCTTCGCCATAGCTCACGACATTGAGCTGCGAACCCGAACCGCCCTGCGCCTGCAGCGCCGAGCTGACCGCGTTGCCGCGACGCTCGCCCAGGCCGAGGTTGTACTCGCGCGAACCGCGCTCATCGGCGTGGCCACCGAGGGTGACCATCGCGCTCGGGCGATCCTTGAGATACTTGGCGTGGCAGGCCAGGATGGCCGCCGCTTCACCGCGCACGTCCGCCTGGTCGTAATCGAAGTACACAACGCGCTGGCGCAGGCAGGAATCACTGTCGAGGTCTTCCGGGCCATACATGCCGTCGTCCGGCACGGGAGTCGTCGGGACTGGAGTGTCGCGACCGGCCATGCCGTCGTCCATCATTTCAGGCTTGGTCTTCTTGGCGCAGGCGACGACGCCGGTGGCGAGAAGCGCCACGAGCAGCAGGCGGGTGGTGATGTTCATGGTGCAGTCCCCTTGGGATGGTCAGAAAAAAAAGGCAACGAATTGTAATGGCTTGACGTCGCGGCGAAATTAGGCCCCGGCTTCGCGCAGGGTTTTCGTTCAGCGTAGGCGGCGAGGCGACCAGGCCGGCTCGCGCGCGTCACCCGCCGCCAGCACCAGCCGTTGCCGCACGCGTCCATCGGTCGAAACGGAATACAACACCCCGCGACCGCCCTCGCGCGCTGCGTACAGGATCATGCTCGCGTTGGGCGCAAAACTCGGCGATTCGTCGACCCGCCCCGGCGATATGACGTCAACTTCGCCCGCGCCGCCACGAGTGCGGTCCAAAACCGTGACACGATACACATTCCGGTCACCTTGCGCCATAGCGAAGCGCTTGCCGTCGTAACCCACCGACACCCGCGCGTTGTAGTCGCCGCTGAAGGTGAGACGCGTGGGCGAGCCGCCGCTGGCACTCACCTGGTAGATCTGTGGCTTGCCCGCACGGTCCGAGGTGAAATACAGGCTCTGGCCGTCGGGCGACCACTGCGGCTCGGTGTCGATCGAGAAATGGTTGGTGATCTGGGTGGTTCGGCGCGAGGCGAGGTCCATCACGTAGATCTCGAGGTTGCCCGACATCGACAGGGCCATCGCCAGCCGGGATCCGTCCGGCGAGAACGCCGGCGCGCCGTTGATGCCCCGGAACGACGCCACGACCTGCTGCGCGCCAGTGGCGATTTCCTGCACGTAGATCGATGAATTGCCGCGCTCGAAGTTGACATAGGCGATACGGCGGCCGTCGGGAGACCACGCCGGGGACATGAAAGGAGAGGCCGAGCCACGGAGGCTCTGGCTATTGAACCCGTCGGAATCCGCGATCATGAGGTTGTAGCGACGGTTGTCGCCAGCCACGCCGCTGTCGGTGATGTAGGCGATGCGCGTCCAGAACGCACCCGGCACGCCGGTGACCTTCTCGTACACGAGGTCTGCGATCTGGTGCGCCGCGCTGCGCAGGTCACCCGAACGCGCCGACAGGGCGAGGCCGAGCAGCCGCTGCTGGCGCGCCACGTCGTGCAGTTCGAACTCGATGCGGTACGTGCCCGCTTCGCCGTCGACCAGACGCCCTACCACCAGGAAATCCTGCTTGAGCATGCGCCAGGTGTCGAAACGGATGTCGCCGCCGGTGGCAGGCGACTCGATCACGTCCTCGCGCGGCAGCGAACGGAACTGGCCCGTGCGGTTGAGATCGGCCGAGATCACGGCGGCGACGTCGGTGTCCGGCGGCAGCGCGTTCGATTCGTTGGCGAACGGCACGATCGCGATCGGCAGCGCCGACGGCCTGCCACCGACGATTTCGATGTCGAGGCCCTGGTCCTGCGCCAGCGCCTGCGCGCAGGCCACGAGACCGAGCAGCAGTGTTCCGAGGATTCTGCGCATTATTGATTTCCTGCGTGACATTGGGTGGGTGTTCCGGTGCAGGATTTCCGCCCGCCGGGCGGGCCTGCGCTTCAGTATCGGTCGTCTGGTGTAAACGTAAGATTAAGTCGCGGATTGAACACGTCTTCGAATCCGTCGTAGGGCAGCGGCGACGCCTTCATGGCTGCCGCTTCGAGGGATCGTCGGCCGATTTCGTCGTAAGGACAGCTGGGATCCACCTTGGCGCCGACGACTTCGCCGCCGGGCGCCTGGATGATGACAATCTTGCATTTCATGCCTAGGGGCACGGTGTCGGGCCGCGTCCAGTTGGACTCGATCACCTGGCTTAGCGCCATGGCGTACTGCGCGAGCAGGCTCTCGTCCACGCCTTCGTTGCCCGGCCGCGGTTGCGCGTCCTGCTCGGCGCGTTCCTGTTCGAGCAGGTCTTCCATGCGGCGTTCTTCTTCCTCGCGCCGCTCGCGCTCGATGTCCTCGAGCTGCTCGTCGCGTTCGCGTTCGCGGTCCTGCTCGCGGCGCTCGCGCTCCATGCGTTCGATCGACTCGAGCTCGATCTGCTCGCGACGCCGCATCTCTTCCTGCTCGCGGTCGAGCTCTTCCTGCTCGAGCAATCCGAGTTCATCGACCAGCTGCTGGTCGCGGGGATCCTCGGCGCGCGGCGGCGTCGGATCCTCCACGGGATTCGGCTCAGGCGGCTTGGGCTCGGGTGTCGGCGCGGGCTTGGGTTTCGGCGGCTTGGGCTTGGGCT
>JBKJSW010000354.1:0-4153 GCA_046595765.1 Ahniellaceae bacterium | reverse complement strand
CGGCGCTGTCCGCGCTGGCCGAGGCGACGCCGCCGGCGCTGCTGTTCACCGATGTGCGCATGCCGGGTCGCGACGGCATCGCCGTGCTTGGCGAACTGCGAGAGCGATTGCCGACGCTGCCGGTGGTCGTGGTTTCGGCTTACACCGACCTGGCGTCAACGGTCGGCGCATTCAGGGGAGGGGCCTTCGAGTTCCTGTCCAAGCCCTTCGACCTCGACGACGCGGTGGCGATCGCGCGTCGCGCCCTCGCGGTCGCCCAGCGTCCGGCTACGCCGCACGCACCGCGCCGGGAAAGGCCGACGCCGGTCGCAGAGCTGCTCGGCGAATCGCCCGCCATGCGCGAGCTCTTCCGCGTGCTGGGCAAGGTCGCGCCCACCGAACTCGACGTGCTGATCGTCGGCGAGACCGGCACCGGCAAGGAGCTGGTCGCGCGCGCTTTGCACCGGCATTCGCCGCGCGCGCAGGGTCCGTTCGTCGCGCTCAATACCGCGGCGATTCCGGCCGAGCTGCTCGAGTCGGAACTGTTCGGTCACGAGGCTGGCGCATTCACCGGCGCGGTGCGGCGCACCGCGGGCCGCTTCGAACAGGCCGCGGGTGGCACCTTGTTCCTGGACGAGATTGGCGACATGCCACTCAGCCTGCAGACGCGGCTGTTGCGCGTGCTGGCGGGTGGCGAGTTCTATCGCGTGGGCGGGCGCGAAGTGCTGCGCGCGGACGTGCGGATCGTCGCCGCGACCCATCAGGATCTCGAGCACAAAGTCACCGACGGCAGTTTTCGCGCCGACCTCCTGCACCGGCTGGACGTGGTGCGGCTCGCGGTGCCGCCACTGCGCGAACGGCGCGAGGACATCGCGCTACTGGCGCGCGAATTCCTCGAGCACGCGGCGCGCGAGCTCAAGGTCGAGCCCAAGCGCTTCTCCGGACCAGCCGAAACCGCGCTCGCGCGACATGCGTGGCCGGGCAACGTGCGCGAACTCGAGAACCTCTGCCGCCGACTGGCCGTACTCGCGCCCGGCCTCGAGGTGCTCCCGCACGACCTGCCGCGCTGGCCGCAGCCGCCCACGGCCCCGCACGCGGCCGGCGCGGGCGAAGAAGGCAATTGGCCCCTGGCGTTGCGGGTCTGGGCACTGGACGCACTACGGCGCGGACACGAGCCGCTCTACGCCGACGCGCGCACGCTGTTTGACCAGGCCCTGCTCGATGCGGCGCTGGAGCTGACCGGCGGTCACCGGCAACAGGCCGCCCGGCGGCTCGGCCTTGGCCGCAACACGATCACACGCAAGCTCGGCACGTCCCGCCGGAGGCAGCCATGAGCACCGGTCCATTCGAAGTACGGGCGGCGACGGCGACTGACCTCGCGGTCCTCTGCGCGTTCAACGCCGCCATGGCGCTTGAGACGGAAGCGCTGGCACTCGATCCGGCGACGCTGGAACGCGGAGTCGCGCTGGGACTGGCAGACCCGGCCCGGGCGCGCTATTTCGTCGCCGAATCGCGCGGCCTGGCCGCTGGTTGCCTGATGCTGACGCAGGAATGGAGCGATTGGCGGGCGGGCTTCTGGTGGTGGATCCAGAGCGTTTACGTACCGCCCGCATGCCGTCGTCACGGCGTGTACCGCGCATTGCATGCGCACGTCGCGGCCTTGGCGGCGGCTGCCGAAGGGGTCGTCGGCCTGCGCCTCTATGCCGAGCGCGACAACCACGGGGCGCACCGGACGTACGTTGCGGTAGGCATGCAGGATTCGCACTACCAGGTGTTCGAACAGCTGACCCGATCCGCACCGGTGACGTAAAGGTGACGTGAAATTCGGTGACGCAGCGCACCATTGCAGGATTCAGCACTTGGACAGAAAGCGACCAAAGTGCCTATACTCCGGGCATCTGCGCGATTTCGCTGGAGTAACACCTTGATGAACAGCGTGTTTCGATTGCTTGCCGGCGTGACCGCGTTGCTCGGTCTGGCGCTGGCCTCTGCGCCAAGCCAGGCCATTGCCGTGGTGGGCAGCCTCGGCTGGCAGCCGGTACCGGCGACCTGCGCGGTGGCTACCAACATCAACTACAACATCGCCCAGCGCAAGTTCAAGTTCCAGTGCGGCCCGACATCCGTGCAGTTCTCCTGCACGCCTGCGGCGGCCGTCACTTTCAGCGTCCCTAACCAGCGCGTCAGCATCGCCTGTGCATCGAATACCGTGACCGCAGTGACGTCGACCCGCACCGAGACTGTCGGAGGCGCCACGCGTACCTGCACCATGAATAATTTCGATTTCAACATCGCCGAGCGCACGGTCAGCTTCAGCTGCACCAACAGTCCGTCGATTCCACATTGGTGCTACGCCGCCAGCCTGCCTCCGGTAATCAATTACGAAACCGCGACTGTTGACCTGGGCTATTGCCCGGAGGCTGTCGATGAGTTGGTGGGACACAGCGGCTTCGAGGATGGCGAACTCTGGCGACCGACCTTCGGGCAGTCACCGTAAGCGTCGCGATCCCGGGCACACCGAGGCACCACTGAAAAGCCGGACGCGAGTCCGGCTTTTTTGTGCAGGCCCGGCGGCCTCGCCCCGTCAGGTTTGCACGCAGACGCGAGGCAGCCGCAGGAGCATCCCGGCAGAGTCGGCAACCACGAGACCGGCGCGTCCAGGGCACCGTGACGCCTCAACCACCGCAGGCTCGCGCGGTCATCGCCGCCGCTGTCGCGACGGCCCATTAGACTTGGCGGACATTGCCCGACCGGTGCCGCCATGAATGCCACGATCGCCCGCCGAGTCGCCGTCATTGGCGGCACGCGCATTCCCTTCTGCCGCAGCAACACCGCCTACGTCGGCCTCGGCAACTACGAGCTGTCGCTGCAGGCGGTCGCTGGCGTGGTCGGACGCTTCGGCCTGGCCGGCGTGGAGCTCGGTGAAGTGGCGCTCGGCGCCGTGATCAAGCACAGTTCCGACTGGAACCTCGGGCGCGAGGTCGCCCTCTCGTCGGGCCTGTCGCCTTTGACGCCCGGCATCACGATGCAACGCGCCTGCGGTACCAGTCTCGATACCACGATCGCGATCGCCAACAAGATCGCGCTCGGGCAGATGGATGCCGGCATCGCCGGCGGCTCCGATACCACCAGCGACGTGCCGATCGTGTACGGCGCGAAACTGCGGCGGCGCTTCCTCGACATGAGCCGCGCGAGGAGCCTGGGCCAGCGGCTCGCCGCGTGGAAGGGCTTCGGCTTGTCCGAACTCAAGCCGAGCCTCCCCGGCGTGTCCGAACCGCGCACCGGCAAAAGCATGGGCGAGCACTGCGAGCAGATGGCGCGACAGTGGCACATCGCACGCGAAGATCAGGATCGCCTCGCGCTCGCTTCGCACCAGAAGGCCGCGGCCGCGTGGCGGGCCGGCTTCTTCGATGACCTGGTAATTCCGCTGCGCGGCGTCGATCGCGACAACAACCTGCGTGCGGATACCACGCTCGAGAAACTGGCCACGCTCAAGCCCGCATTCGACAAGCACTCCGGTCATGGCACGCTCACCGCGGGCAACTCGACGCCGCTCACCGATGGCGCGGCCGCGGTGCTCCTTGCGACCGACGACTGGGCTGCCGCGCACGGCCTGCGCGCGCAGGCGTGGATCACCAACGCACGCGTCGCCGCAGTGGACTTCGTCGGCGGCGAGGGGTTACTCATGGCGCCGACCGTGGCGGTCGCGCAGATGCTCGCGCAGGCGGGGCTGACCTTGCAGGACTTCGATTTCTACGAGATCCACGAGGCGTTCGCGGCGCAGGTGCTGTGCACGTTGCGCGCCTGGGAATCCCCTGATTATTGCCGCGACCGTCTGGGCCTGTCGGCGCCGCTCGGCGCGATCGACGAGGCCAAGCTCAACGTCAACGGCTCGAGCCTCGCGGCCGGCCATCCTTTCGCCGCGACCGGCGCGCGTATCGTCGCGACGCTCGCCAAGCTGCTCGAGCAGAAGGGCACCGGGCGCGGACTCATCTCCATCTGCACCGCTGGTGGCATGGGCGTCGTCGCTATCCTCGAACGCTGATCCGCCCAGCGCATCTGCCCACGCTGCGCGATCCTGAGCGGGTGAAAACGACCCATTTCGGACACTCGATGGTTCCGACGCTCGGTCGTCACGCGGCAAAGCTCAGTGCGGAAAATCCAGCCTGACGCTGTG
>JBKJSW010000318.1:0-8126 GCA_046595765.1 Ahniellaceae bacterium | reverse complement strand
GGCGGACATTTCTCGCGCCTTGGCGCTCACTCGGACGAACGCCCGCCGCATGCAAACGGCGGGCCGGATGAGGCGGACATTTCTCGCGCCACTGGCGCGCGTGCCGCCGAACGGCCGCCCCATGCAAGCGGCGGGCCGGATGAGGCGGACATTTCTCGCGCCTTGGCGCTCACTCGGACGAACGCCCGCCGCATGCACGCGACGGGCCGGAGGGCCGACCAACTTGATTGGCCGATTGCTACTGCGGGATCGGCCGCTCCCACCCGGGAGTGGCGGCGATGCGGGCGGACAGCGGCAGCTGCGCGACTTCCGCCACGCGGTTGCGACCATCGCGCTTGGCGCGATAAAGGGCGCCATCGACGGCGCGGTAGAGCGTGTCGGCATCCGGGTGGGCTTCCGGACGAAACTCCCCTACGCCGATGCTCACGGTGATGGGCATCTCGCAGGTTTCGATCGACAGCGCGCAAGCGGACAGTTCCGCGCGAAACGCCTCGGCCTGCGCGACCGCGACGTCGAGCGGACAGTTGTCCATGAGCACCGCGAATTCCTCGCCGCCTAGTCGCGCGATGAACTGCCCCGGCGCCACGAACGACTGGCGCAGTCGACCGGCAAGTGCAATCAGACATTGGTCGCCCACTGCGTGGCCGTGCTCGTCATTGACGGCCTTGAAGTGGTCGATGTCGACGATCAGCAGGGACATCGCCTCGCTTCCCCCACGCGCCGCCTCGATGGTGTGGGCCAGACGGTCGTTGAATTCCCCGCGATTGCCGAGCCCGGTCAGCGCGTCGATCCGACTGCGTCGCGAGAACAGGTCACGCTGGGCACGAAGCTCCTGTTCGAGGTCGATGCTGCGGTGATACTCGAAGTGCGCGCGCCGCGCCGCCAGAATGAGGTACGCAAAATGGATGAACACGCCGATCGCGATCGGCACCGCTCCAACGCGGTTCGCGATCAGCAATGCGACGAACGGTGGGCCGTAACCCGCGAGCAGCCCCCAGTACGCGGGCTGCAACCGCATCGGATAACTGTGCACGTAGGCGGTGGTGAACGCACTGGTCGCGAACAGGATCACGGTCGGCGTGCTGGCAAAATCCGGATGGATCAACGCGAATGCAGTCGTGCCGCCCCAGGCCGCCATCGATGCCACCATCACCGCCATGGTCGCCACGAGATGTCGCTCGTGTGCGTGCGGCTGCCGTCGCCGGAACGCACCGACAGCCAGCCTTGCGGCTGCCAATGCGAGGAACACCATCCCGATAAGCCACTCGCGCGGTCCGTTCCGCCCGGCGGTCATGCACATCAATATCCACACCGCGACAAAGAACAGGCCGCCGATGCGCGAACGCTCGTAGGCGTCCGCCGCCTCCTGCGCGACGCGTAGCTCGGGGTCGCGCGAGCGATTCGCGTATGCGTCTGCGGACAATGCGCCACCCGCCATGATCAGAACCGAATCGCTTGCGAACGACAGGCGATCCTAGCGCACGTCAGTTAAAGCGCGACATGCGGGAAAGGGGTGGTGGGTCCCGAGGCGCGCATCCGCACAGCTCCTCATTGCAGACCAGCCTCACAGCGTCCGGATCTATTAACCCTTGCGCAGGTTGCAGTGGCCTCAAGCCCTGCTCGCTGGTGCCGGCGTGAATCCTCCTACTTGCGCGACACGTGCGGATCGTCGGGCACGTACCAGCGCCAGAGTTCCTCTGTCGCACGTCGGATACCAACCCGGGGCGAGACGACGGGATTGCGGGGAGGAGCCAGGCCGTCGTCGACGATGGTGAAACCCCCGGCGCCTGCGACGAGATCCGCGCCGTCGTGTGCACGCGAGATTCCCATCGCCTGGCACAGTCTCGCGGGCCCGCGGCATAGATCGCGATCGACGCGGCACCTGGGCCGAGCTGCGCGCATGGCATCGAGGCCGTCGAGCGGCGCCAGTGCGCGCAGGAGCACGGCCACGCCTTCGCCTTCATCACCGCAAACTGGATTGCAGCACCAATGCATGCCGTAAGTGAAGTACACGTACAACAGGCCCGGTTTTTCGAACATCGTGGCGTTGCGCGCGGTCTTGCCGCGAAAACTGTGCGCGGCCGCATCAGCCATTCCGCAATATGCCTCGGTCTCAACGATCCGCCCTGTCCGGCCGTCACTCGCAACCAGCACCTTGTTGAGCAGGTCGGGTGCCACCGTTAGTGGATCGCGGCGATAGAACTGGCGAGGCAGGACGGTTCCGCCGAAAGGGGTTGTCACCGGATTCCACAAAACGCTTGCGTACCTCATCGTAACGACCCGCCACCAGGCATGCGTGTCGATACTTAGGACGCTATTGCGAATCATTCGCATTACGAATAACATCGCCGCCAGTCGCAAATCCCAATTCCTGAGCTTTATTCAGTCGTTGCAACGGAGTACGCCCGAACATGCCGTGTCGTTCCTTTCTTCCTGCCGCGGTCCTGTCCGCCCTGGTAGCGCCGCTCTGGGCGGTTCCCGCGGCAACGGGCCCCTCTCCTGCCTTGAAGAATGCCGTGGCGGCTGCCACCGCCACCGAATTGCCGACTGTGGTGGTGGAGGGAGAGGCCGAATCCGACCGCGCGGTGCAGGGTCCCTTCTTGCCGGACGTGCAAGGTACGGTCATCAACGCGGGTAAAAAAACCACGATCATCGATCTCGATGCCGTGCCAAAGATTCACGCGGCCAATTACCGGCAGGCCTTGATCCAGACACCGGGATTGGTGCTCAGCGAAGAAACCTCTCCGTTGCTCAGCATCGGATACCGGGGGCTGGAACCACATCGCACCCAGTACACGCAAGTACTCAAGGACGGCATTCCGATCCATGCGGACCAGTTCGGCTATCCGGAGGCGTATTACGTTCCGCCCCTCGAGTCAGTGGATCGCATCGAGTTCACGCGCGGCGGCGCCTCGCTCATGCACGGGCCGCAGCCGGGAGGCGCGCTCAACTTCGTGACGCACCGGCCGCGGACCGACCGCGCGTTCGGAGGTGCGATGACATCGACCTTTGGTCAGGACAACGCCTGGTCAAACTTCACCTACGTCGATGGCACGCGCGAGCGACTTGGGTACTACGTGTATCTCAACCATCGCGAGACCGACGGATTCAGGAGCGACAACAGCGATGTGGAACTCGACGCGCTGAATGCCAGGTTCGCCCTCGATGCCGATGGGCCCACGCGCTGGTTTGCGACCCTCGAGAGTTATCGCGAGCAGCACGGCGAACCGGGCGGGCTTACGCTGACCAACGGACCGAACGACCGGAACTACGACCTGGATCGGGATGCGTCGTCGCGACGCTTCGACCGCTTCGAACTGGATCGCGACGCAGCCACCCTGACGTTTGAACAGGATCTCGATGCCAGCGAGTTCACTGCGCGAATGTGGATCGTCGACTACACCCGCTACAGCCGCCGGCAGCGCGGCGGCGGTTTCGGTTCCATCCCGGTAGGCGCAAACGCCGCCACCAACGACATCGAGACGCAGCAATTCGATACGTTAGGCGTCGAGGGGCGCTATCGGCGCGATTGGGGCGCGCAGGGTCAACACGTTTTTGCAGCAGGCGCGCAGCTCTACCGCACCGACTCCCCGCGCACCGACCTGCGCGGGACCAGCGCGGATGCGCGCACCGGCGCGGTGCGCATCGCATCCGAGCGAGAAACGCGATACGCCCCGGTGTTCGCAGAGAACCTGTTCCGGTTCGGCAAATTCGGTATCACGCCCGGCGTGCGCATCGAAAATTTCGAACAAAGCGTCACGACCAGGTTCGTGAATCCCGTTGGGCCGACTCGCTCCCGCAAGGACGAGGGCACGGTCGCACTGTTCGGATTGGGCTTGAATTACGACTTCGATGCGGACGTGCGGCTGTACTTCAATGCGTCCGAAAGCTATCGCCCGGTGATCTTCACGGAGTCCGTGCCCAACAGCACGACAACCATCGTTGCGGGCGACCTTGAAGCAGGACGCTCATGGCAGGCGGATCTCGGCCTGCGCGGCCAGCTGGCTTCAGGATTCGTGTTCGACGCGAGTGTTTTTCGTGCGCAGTTCGACGACAAGGTGGGCGGATCGGGCACGGCGAGCGACCCGGTCCGCAACATTGGCCGAATCGAGTATCGAGGCCTGGAGGCCGCACTTCAGTTCGACGTGCTGCGACTAATGCCGGTGGACTGCAACGGCGGCGAACTGAATGCATTGCTCAACATGACGCTGCTCGACGCGGAGATCACTCGCGACGCGAACCCGTCGCGGATCGGCAACGCGCCGCAGTACGCGCCAAATCACGTGATTCGCACGGGCCTCATTTACTCCAACTCCCCCGATCGCAAGGTCGCCCTGCTCGGCACGTTTGTCGACGGCAGTTTCGCCGATGATGCCGGGTCCGCCAGCCGCCGGATACCTGCACACCAGGTCTGGGACCTCACCACGGAATGGCGTGTCGGAAACAGTCGATTCGTGCTGCTGGGAGGGGTCAACAACCTGTTCGACAAGGACTACTACAGCCGAATCCGCAACGACGGCATCGATCCGGCGCCGCGACGCAACACTTACGTCGGACTGCGCGGTGAGTTCTGATCGGCGACGGAATCCGTCGGATTGACCCTCGACGCCACGCTCAGGCACGGTCTCGAAGGATTCCGATCATGCGCCCGGGAATATCGTCGCGATCGACCAGGAGGTGCTTGAGGACTGCACCCAGGTGCAAGGAGATCAGCACGACCAGAGACCACACCAGGAACTCGTGCGCTTCCTCCAGCCAGTGATGCAGGTCGCGCGGCAGCGGCAGGAGGGGCAACTGCAGGCCTCCGATGATCGACACGGATCCCGCTTCGAGCGCGCGACGTCCGGTGGAAAACGCCGCGTAGCCGGTCAGCGGCAAACCGACCATCACGCCGTACAGCAGCCAGTGATTGAGCCACGCCGCCGCTCGCTCCCACGCCGGCATGGAAGACGCATACGGTGGTGGCCGGTGCAGCAACCGCCAGGCAAGTCGCGCGAGGCTCAGCAACAGGATCGCAACACCCAACGACTTGTGCCATTCGAACGCGAGCGTCCGCGCGTCGCCCTGGAGCCACTCGTTGAAAGCCCATCCCACGAACAACTGCGCGAGGAGCAGTACCGCGAGGATCCAGTGCAGCCCGACGGCGGCGCGCGTATATCTCGCGGAAGTGGTCTGGAAAGGCATGGCGTCACTCGTTCGGATTTTTTGCGAAGATAGCCGCTCCGACACCGGAGTGAGACATGTCGAGGATCATCGCAATCTTTTTTTCGATGGTGTGGTGGTGCGCAGGTGACGCCTCGGCGGTCGCCCAGGATGCGGTCGCGCCCGCCGAGGCGACGGGGGACGGCAAGCCGGTTCTCGCGGTCATCAAATTCCAGGACGAAACCGGCGGCCTGTTCCTGCAAGGAGGCGTCGGTCGCGCGCTTACCCAGATGCTGACCAACGAGTTGTCATCGCGGCCGGCGTTCACCGTGGTGGAGCGACAGAAGCTGCGTGCAGTACTGGAAGAACAGGAACTGTCGGCAGTGGGCCGCGTGTCTCCTGCAACCAGCATCGCCATTGGCAAGCTGACGGGCGCGCAATACCTGGTCACGGGCGTGGTGAGTGCCTTCGAGCAGGACGAGGAGACTCGCTACAAGCGCGGCTTCCTGGGCATGGGCGGTACCACGGAAACCGTGTCGCACGGCGGCTATCTCGCGGTCGACCTTCGCGTCATCGACACCACCACGGGCGAGATCGCGTATTCGCGCACGGTGGAGGGCCGCACTGAAGGTGGCGTCAGGTCCGGTCGCACCGGTCCTCAGTCCATCACGTCAATCGACGATGGTCCGGGTTCGCGCGCGGTGCGGGCCGCGGTCATCGAAATCGTCGATTACCTCGACTGCACCATGGCGCGGCGCGATGCCTGCATCGAAGACTTCGCGGCACGCGAGCGCAATCGCGTCGAAACAACGCGCAAGGCCGTTCGCATCGAGCGCTGACTGACGAGCGACGTTCCGCAACGAGCCGCGCCGAAGCCGGGTCGCAAATCCCTACGGATTCATGCGCATCTGCGCGTAATCCGACGGGATCTCGAAATCCGCAGCTTCCACTTTGGCTTCAGCAAATGTCGCAGCGACGCGGCCGGACTCGCCACCGTCGGCGCCGTAACAGACCTGGGCGATCGCCACGCCGTCCTTGGGCATCCCGGATCGAGGCGCATCGTTGCCGGTGAGGCCACGCATCATTCCCATCATGTTGTTGCCGTAGCGCTGCATGACGAGGAGACCGCGCTCGAGTCCGCGGCGATCGCGTTCGCCGATCGGCCATGCGCCGACTTTGGCAATGCATTCCTCCCTGACCTTGCGCCCGCCCTGTGCACGTTCCCACCAGCGACAGGCAATGCCGGCAGACTCGCCATCGCGCTCGAGGTCGCGCCAAGTCGGCATCTGGTTCGCCACCATGCCCTGCATCATCCCGCGCAGGTCCATCTGCGGACATTCCATGCCCTGCTTGCGCATCTGCGCGCACTGCTGCGCCATCTGGGCTTCCATTTTCTCCATCTGCTTGTTCATGTAGTTGCCCGTGCTGTCCGCCACGTCGCCCTGGTAATCGAGCGCATCCTCGTCGACCTCGGTCTGCATGAACTGGCGCGAGTCGTGCATCAACGTCGTCATCAGGCGCTCGACACCGTCATACAGCAGGCTTGTGCCCTGCCCGTCCACGCGGCTGTCGGCGCGAAACTGGTTGCCATCGATCTTCAATGCGTCGAGTTCGGAGTCGCACTCGCCTGTCTTCGCGAACCGGATGATGCTGGCGGCTTCAGTTGCCGGTGCCAGCCCCATGACGAACGCGAAGGCAACGACGGGCCACGCGCCGGTCCACCGATGGATGCGTCGCATCTTCGTGCTCCCTGAGGACGGGAAAATCGCATCCTACCAACGACCGGTGCGGGGTCTGCTTCCTGAAGTGCCGGTGCGGCCCTGCGCATGGGCCGCGGTCTACGATTCCGCGGCGCCCGAGGCGCATCCGGTGGCAGGAAGATTGAGGGATTGCAGCAGTTCGCCACGCCCGTTCTGGATAAAGGCGGTCACGCCCCACGCCGCCTTTTCCTCGGGCAGGTCGACCCGCTGCGTTTGCGTCCCGGAACCCAGTGGCCACGGCCCGCTGATTTTCAGAACGACGCGATCGTGCCGCAACGTCGCGCCGCGGTTTTCGCCCGCGCGCACGGCGGTCGACTGGCCATCGACGTAGCGCGCCAGCCAGACCTGCGCGTCCTCGCCCGCCGGGCCGTTCGGCGCGGCGGCCACGATTGCCTGCCAGCCGGCGTCGGTGCGCAGCAGGCGCAGCGCAAGCGACGCGCGTGCCGGTTGCCTTGCCTGCCGCAGCGACGCCGTCCACGCCCCGCTGTCGTGCCAGTTGACGCGCACGTGCTCGCCGACCATCACCTGCGGCGTGTACACGGTGCTGCCGCCGCTCGCGCCGACCCGTGCACGCTGGCGGCGAGCGAAGTCCGGCGAACCGAAACGGTCGGGCCAACCGATGTCGTCCCAGTAATCGACATGGAAGGCGAGGAAATTCGCGTCGTCATCGCGCAAACGACTGGACAGCCACCGGTCGGCCGGCGGGCAACTGCTGCAACCCTCCGACGTGTACAACTCGACGAGCGGAACGGTTGTGGTGCCGCTGCGCGCGGCGCATGCGTTGGGCGATGCGGGCTCGGCCGCGAGGCTCCCACATCCACAAAGCAAAGCCAGCAGGCCGATCGCGTGTCGCATTTCGATACTCCCGTCGCAAGAAGTGCCCGCGTGGGCACGGGGCCAACCGTCGATTCCAGTGAACCAATTCGCCTGGGATGGTCGATGGTTACGTTGGCGACTGCCGCCACGGCGTTTGCGTGAAAGCTCCTCGCGCCGCCTACATCGCGAGGGCGACGTCCGACGAGCCAAGCCCCGCATGCAGGTCCGCCGATGGCATCGGCCTTCCGAACAGATAGCCCTGCGCCGCATCGCAGCCTATGCGCTTGAGCGCGTGCAGAGTCGCCTCGTCCTCGACGCCTTCTGCGGCGACTTTGAGCCCGAATCGATGCGCCAGGTCCACGATGAGCTGCGTGATGTCCGCGCTCGCAGGATCGGTCAGCAGCGAGC
>JBKJSW010000270.1:0-5571 GCA_046595765.1 Ahniellaceae bacterium | reverse complement strand
GCCCAGCATGCTGGCCGCCAGGTCGTCGGCGTGGATGGGCATGCGCAGGCCGCGCGCCGAACGGGGCAACACAACCCGGCCGAAGCGTTCCGCTTGCGCGAGCACCGCGCCGAAATGCCGCGCATCGTCGCCGCCGTAGATCAGCGTCGGGCGCAGCACGATGCAGCGCGCGTCGCGTTCTTCGCACCAGTTGGCCAGTGCAGCCTCGCTCGCCGCCAGCGTTGCTGCCAACCCGCGTTCCCGCGCGTCGACCGACTCGCGCTTGAAATGCGCGCTGCTCGAAGACAGCGCGACAACAACGCGAGGCCTGCATGCGGGTGAACGCGACAACGCTGCGACCAGTCCGTCGATCGGCCCTGCCGAGAGGATCGCATCGACGTCGGGCAGGGAATCCCGGAACAGTTCGCCCACCTGCCATTTGACGGAGCCGGGTTCCGCACGCTGGGCGCGCGACCATGCGATCAACTGCGCGGGGTCGTTCTGGAGCGCGCGCAGGAGTGCCACTCCCACCGCGCCGCTCGCGCCCAGCACGAGGATCCGCGCATTCATCCGCGTGGCGGCCTGCTCAAACGCGTCGCGGCTACCGAGATCTCATGCATGCGGGAATGTTAATCGACCTGTGCGTCCGGCAGCCGCGTACGCCTAAACTGGGCTTTCCCCGTTTCCGGAGTCGCGCATGCGCACGGCCACCCTTGCGATCTGGTGCTTCTGCGCCGCAGCCAGCGTCGGGACTCACGCGGCGGATTCCGCAACTCCAGTCGAACGCGTCGTCGATGGCACGCGCATCACCGAGGGCATTCCCGAGATCCCCGTGGGACTCCGGGAGCGACTGGCGCGCTACCAGAACACGCGCGGCGCCAGCTTTTGCGGCTGGCTCGACGATGGCGGCCTGCTCGTCACGACGCGCTTTGGCGAAACCGAGCAGGCACATCGAGTGGCCACGCCGCTCGGCATGCGCGAGCAGCTCACGTTTTTCAACGAGCCGCTGATGGCGACCCAGGCGACGCCGGTCGCCGCGCCCGACGGGTTCGTGTTCGGCAAGGACGTTGGCGGTTCCGAGTTCTGGCAGCTCTACTTCTTCGACCTTGCCACGCGCGAGATCGAACTCCTCACCGACGGCAAGCGCTCCCGCAACGAAAGCGCGGTGTTCGCCCGCGACGGCAAGTCGCTCGCGTACACCAGCACCGCGCGCAACGGCAGCGATGGCGATATCTGGTTGCGCAGCCTCGCGGAAGGCGAGCCGCGACTGCTCGCTGCGCCGGGAGGCACCTGGTATCCACTGGATTTCTCGCCGGACGGCAAGCGCCTGCTGGTAGCGCAGCGGGTGTCGATCGAGGACGTGCGTCCCGCAGTCATCAACGTGGCGACCGGCACGCTGGAACGCTTTCCCGTTGCAGGCGGCAAGGCCGGGTTCGGCGATTTCAGGTTCGCAGCCGATGGCAGGTCCGTGTACTTCGTGTCGGACGAGGAAAGTGAGTTCCGCACGCTCCGCCACCACGCATTCGAGGCGGACACGCCGTCCACCGTGCTCACCGGCGATGTCCCCTGGGACATCGAGGAATTCGATCTTGCTGACGACGGCAGGCATCTCGCGTATTCCAGCAACCAGGACGGCATCGGCAAGCTGACCATATTGCAACTGCCGAACCATGAGGCGCTCACGCTGCCGGAGTTGCCGCTCGGTGTGATCGGCAAATTCGGCTTCTCGCCTGATGGCAGTCGGTTGGCAATCACTCTCAGCACGTCAACGTCCCCAAGCGACGTTTACGTCATTGACCTCGCAGAGCGTGCGCTGGTGCGCTGGACGCGGAGCGAAGTGGGTGGACTCGACCCGAAGCAGATGGTCGAGCCGACGCTCGTGCGATTTCCCACTTTCGACGAGGTCGATGGCAAGGCCCGGACGATCCCCGCGTTCTACTACCGTCCGCGGCGCGCCTCCGACAACGTCAAATTCCCCGTCGTCATCAACATCCATGGCGGTCCCGAGGGCCAGGCACGGCCGCTGTTCGACCCGACCGCGCAATTCCTCGCGAATGAGCTTGGAGTCGCGGTGCTGATGCCGAATGTGCGTGGCTCCTCCGGCTATGGCAAGCGCTTTCTCGGACTCGATAACGCCATGCGGCGCGAGGATTCCGTCAAGGACATCGGCGCCCTGCTCGACTGGATCGCGCGGCAGCCGGGCCTCGACGCGGAACGCGTCGGCGTCTACGGCGGCAGTTACGGCGGCTACATGGTGCTCGCGTCGATGGTGCACTACGGCGCTCGCCTGCGCGCCGGCGTCGATATCGTCGGCATCTCCGATTTCCGCACCTTCCTTGCCAACACCGAGACGTACCGACGCGACTTGCGCCGGGTCGAATACGGCGACGAGCGCGACCCCGCGATGGCCGCCCATTTCGCGCGCATCGCGCCGCTCACGCGCGCCGGCGAGATCAGGAAACCGCTGTTCGTGGCGCAGGGCGCCAACGATCCGCGCGTGCCGGCCTCGGAAGCGGCGCAGATCGTCAAGGCCGTGCGCGGCAATGGCACTGAGGTCTGGTACCTCGAGCAGTCAGACGAGGGCCATGGATTCCGCAAAAAGGCCAATCGAGACTATTTCAACACCGCGACCATGGCGTTCTGGATGCAGCACCTCGTGGAACCCTGGAAGGACTGACGGCGCAAGTTTCGCGCGGAGGCGCAGCGGAGCACAGCTCCGCTCTACAACAGCGAATTGGCGCCGAGCTCTTGTAGAGCCGAGCTATCCTCGGCTGCAGGGCCAGACACCTCATACAAGCGCAGCGGAGCGTAGCTCCGCTCTACAACAGCCGCGCTCTATCGTGGGCGATGCGCTGGCGTGTGCTTCAGCGCGCCGTCCGGCGTGTGCGCGATACTCGCGGCATGCAGGAACCCAACCGACTCGGCGCGAAGTGGCGCAACTTGCGCGCAATGCTGCGTGCTCCACGCGCGACAAGCCCGCCCGAAGGCGACGAACTGCCGCTGCGCGCGCAACCCTTCAGCGCCGATGAGATGGAGCAGCTGGGTGGTCGGCTGGCGCGCACCCACCGACTGAGCGCAACGCGCGGCCCCGATCTCCTGCTGGTGCGACTGCGCGACAACCAGCGCGTGCTCGCCGAGAACTGCGCGCGGCTGACTGCCGCGGTGCGAGCGCAGCGTCGCCTGACGCCGGCCGGAGAGTGGCTGCTCGACAACGCCCACCTGATTGAAGAACAGATGCGCACCGCGCGGCGCCACTTGCCGCGCAACTACAGCCGCGAATTGCCACGGCTCGCCGCAGGCGTTTCTTCCGGGTTGCCGCGGGTGTACGACCTGGCGCTCGAAGCCATCTCGCATGGCGACGGCCGCGTCGATGCCGAGAGCCTGCACCGGTTCGTCGCGGCTTACCAGGCGGTGGTGCCGCTCAGGCTCGGCGAACTCTGGGCCATCCCGATCATGCTGCGCCTCGCATTGATCGAGAACCTTCGCCGCGTCAGCGCGCGGGTGGCGCAGGATCGCGTCGAGCGCGACATCGCCGACGACTGGGCGGATCGCATGATCGCGATTGCGGAGTCCGATCCCAAGAGCGTAGTGCTCGAGATTGCCGACATGGCCCGCTCGAGCCCGCCGCAGTCGAGCTCGTTCGTCGCCGAGATCGCGCGCCGATTACAGGGCCAGAGTTCGGTGCTCGCCGCCCCGCTGAGTTGGATCGAGCAATGGCTTGCGGACGAGGGCCAGAGCATCGAGCAGATGGTGCAGGGCGAGAACCAGCAGCAGGCGGCGGACCAGGTGTCCGTCAGCAACAGCATCGGCAGCCTCAGGTTCCTCTCCACCATGGATTGGCGCGTTTTCGTCGAAGCACAGAGCCTCGTCGAGAGGACGCTCGAACAGGATCCGGCGGGTGCCTACGCCCGCATGGATTTCGCCACCCGCGACGCGTACCGGCACGCGGTCGAAGCGCTGGCCAAGCGCAGCCGCACTACCGAGGCGAGGGTCGCGGAGACCACCTTGTCGCTGGCGCGAGCCGCCGACGCGGGCGCCGTGGCCGAGCCGGGGTCGACGGCCACCGTGCCGGCGCACGTGGGCTACTACCTCGTGGACGAGGGGCGGGAGACGCTCGAAGCGAGGCTCGGATTACGCCCCGTCGTAAGGGTGCGCAATGCGCAGGGTCGCGTCCCGCTCGCATATTTCCTGCTCCCGATCGCAGGTCTGACCGCGTTGCTGGCCGCCGGGCTGCTGCTGCAGGTGCCGCTGCGCGCGCCGCACGCGGCAATCAGTTGGGCCGTCGCATTGCTCGCAGCCATGGCCTTCAGCGAAGCGGCGCTCGCGTTGACTAACTGGTTGGCAACCCGGCTGTCCCGACCCGGCGCCCTGCCGCGCATGAATTTCGCTCGCGGCATCGCGCCGGATGCCCGCACGCTGGTTGCGGTGCCGACCATGCTCTCGGGCGTCGAGGCCGTGGCGGAACTGGTGGAACTGCTCGAGGTGCGCTTCCTTGCGAATCGCGATGCGTACCTGCACTTCGCATTGCTCACCGACTTCCTCGACGCCGGGCAGGAACACGAGCCGGGCGACGACGCACTCCTCGACTTCGCGACGGCGGCGATCGAGGCGCTCAACATCAAGTATCCGTCGAGCGGTGCGGCCTCGAATTTCTACCTGTTCCACCGGCCGCGGCAGTTCAACGCTCGGCAGGACCGCTGGATGGGTCACGAGCGCAAGCGCGGCAAGCTCGCCGAACTCAACGCGTTGCTACGCGGACGCGAGGGCGCGCACCAGCGCTTCCAGCGCATCGTCGGCGATACGGCGGCACTGGCAGACGTGGAATACGTCATCACGCTCGACACCGACACCCAGCTGCCGCGCGATTCGGCGCGCGAGTTCGTCGCCACGCTCGCGCATCCGCTCAACCGTCCGCACTTCGATCCGGCGCGCGATCGCGTCACCCGCGGCTACGCCATCCTGCAGCCGCGCGTCGGCGTCAGCCTCGCCGGCGGCCCGCGCACGCGTTACGCAGAGTTGTACGGCAGCGAGCCCGGCATTGATCCCTACACGCGCGCGGTCTCTGACGTGTACCAGGACCTGTTCGACGAAGGCTCGTTTGTCGGCAAGGGCATCTACGTCGTGGACGCGTTCGAACGGGCGCTGTCCGGGCGCTTCCCGGACAACAGCGTGCTCAGCCACGACCTGCTCGAGGGCTGCTTTGCGCGCGCCGGCCTGGTCAGCGACGTGCAGCTCTTCGAGGACTATCCGTCGAGTTACGCGCTCGACGTCAATCGCCGCCATCGCTGGATTCGCGGCGACTGGCAACTGTTGCCGTGGTTGTTGCCGCGCGTTCCGCGCGAGGACGGCAGCTGGTCGCGCAATCCACTGGGCGCATTGTCGCGCTGGAAGCTTTTCGACAACCTGCGCCGCAGTCTGGTCGCACCGGCCACCCTGGCGCTGTTGCTGCTGGGCTGGGCACTGGCCACCCGGCCCGCGACATGGACGCTGTGGGTGGCGGGAACCCTGCTGCTGCAAACGGCGCTGTCGGCGTTCATCGACTTGTTGTCGAAGCCGGCGGAAATGCCGTTTTCGGCTCACCTCGCGCTCTGG
>JBKJSW010000280.1:0-3764 GCA_046595765.1 Ahniellaceae bacterium | reverse complement strand
GTGCCGTTGATCGCAGCGCCGATGGCGGTGGGAGACTGGCTGGCGGAACTCATTCGCACTGTGCGGCCGGCGCAACAAGCGCGCGTGTTCCTCGATCCGGAGGGGGGTGTCGAACTCCATGGGGCGCCGGCGGTGCTGACATCGCTCGTGGTCGCGATCGGTCCCGAGGGTGGTTTCAGCGATCGCGAACAGGCCGCGTTCAACCACGCGCAATTCGAGGGATGGAAACTCGGGCCGCGTGTGCTTCGTACCGAAACCGCCGGCATGGCGATGCTGTCCATCGCGCAGGCACGGTGGGGAGACCTCGGAGGATCGTGATCCCATCGAGCGCCGGACCACCGGGCCGGGCGGGGGCAGCTAGAATCGTCCTTCACTCCAAGATCCAGCTCTCATGCCTGATCGGTTGCTGATTCGATATTCCGGACCGCAGGATCCGCTGCGCGGCTGGCGTCTTGGCGATGCGGGAGCCACTGCGCTCGGCAGCGTGGACAGCGCGCTCGCCTGGCCGCGCGAACTTCCGGCCTGGATTGTCGTGCCCGGGGAATTCGTCGGATTCGCGTGCACCGAGCTCGGCGTCCGCAATCGCGAGCAGCTGGCCAAGGCGGTGCCGTTCGCGCTCGAGGACCAGCTCGCGGAGCCGGTCGAGCAGCTGCAATTCGCGATCGCCCAGCGCGCCGATGGCAAGCAGGACGCGTGGTGGGTTCGATCAGCGCAACTGCGCGGCTGGCTGGAGGACCTGTCGAAGCGCGGCGTCGCGCCGACGGTGCTCCTGGCCGATACCGCGCTGCTCGCGGAACACGAAGGCACGCCTGCGCGTCTGCGCGACGGGGAGCGTGCATTGTGGGTGGAAAGCGAACTCCGGACGAGCCTTCCGGCGCGGGCATTGGCAGCGCTGTCGCCCGATCACGTGCCTGCGTCGACGGACCTCGCAACGGCGCTCGACGCGCGTGCATTCGACGATCTGTTGCTCGCTGCTGCGGCGCGCGCGCCGGCAAGACCCTCCTCCAACCTCTTGACCGACGCGTTCGCGGCGCGTCATGCCACCGCCCCGATGCGCACGCTCTGGCGTGCGGCGGCAGTGCTTGCGTTGGTCGCGATCGGACTGTCGATTGCCTGGCTCTTCGCTGACACCGCGCGACTGGAACAGCGGCGCGCGGACCTCCTCGAGCAACAACGGAGCATTTATCGAAGCGTCGCCCCGGACGCGCAGCAGATTCCCGATCCGGTCGGCCAATTGCGGGCGCTCGATCAAAACCGCGGTGGCGGCGGAGCGTCCTTCGTCGCACTGGCGTCGGACGTCGCGGCGTTGCTCGGTTCGAGTCCGCAGGTGCAGCTGCAGCAGCTCGACTGGCGCAACGAGGCACTCGAGCTCACCCTGATCGGGCCGGACGTGGCCGCGCTCGACGCGTTCCGGGAGCGCTGCGCGCAATTGCCGGGCGTGGAAGCCGAGCTCGGTTCGGTCGGCAGCATTGCAGGGGGCAGCGAAGGCAAGGTCCAGCTGCGCCGGAGGTCGACATGAATGCTTGGTGGCGCGCGCGTGCGCCGCGCGAGCAACGGCTGCTCACGGTGGGCGGAGTGGTGGCTGCGCTTCTGCTGGTCTGGGCGTTCGTGGTGTATCCCGAGCAACGCGCGCATCGCGCTGCGCTCGAAGCCGTCAGCAATTCGGAACGCGACCTGGCGTGGATGCGACAGGCAGCACCGGCATTGCGCGCAGCGGGTCCCGTGGCCGCCTTGTCCGCCGGCAGCGGACGATCGCTCCTCGCGCAGGTCGATGCCACGGCGCGTGCCGCCGGTCTCGCGTCCGCGATCGGGAATGTGGAGCCGCAGCCGAACGGGCGCGTTGGCGTGAGCTTCAACGACGTTTCATTCGACGCCCTCATGCGCTGGCTGGAGCCGTTCGCTGCGCAGCACGGCGCCCGCATCGAAGCGTTCTCCGCGCAACGCACACCGTCCAATGGCCTCGTCGACGCGCGTTTGACCCTGATCGAAGCCGGTCGCGGATGAGTCGCAAGGGATGGTCGATCGCAGCGAGCGCGTCGCTGCTCGCGCTTGCATTCGTGGCGCTCGCACTGCTCTGGACCGCGCCTGCGGATATCGCGTATCAGGTGCTGCGCTCCCGTCTCGGCGGTTGGCAGGCCCACGGCCTGAGCGGCAGCCTGTGGCATGGTCGGGCGGAACAGGTGGCACTGCACGGCGTACCGCTCGGCGTGCTGGAGTGGACGGTCTCTCGTCCGGCGTTCTTCGCGGGTACGACGCGCGGCAACGCAGCGCTGCATGGCAGTGGCATCACGCTTGATCTCGATTTCGAACGCAATGGCCGCAACGCGATGCTGCGCAATGTGGCGCTGAAGCTGCCTGCGCAATGGCTGGCGCCTGCCATTGCGTTGCCGGGCATGTCGCCGTTGGGCGAAGTCGAGGCCAAGCTCGAGGAAATGACGTTTGAAGAGGGCTACCTCACGCGCGCGGCCGGCGGGCTCGTATGGCGTGGCGTGGGCGTAAGCGGGGCGGCGGAGGGCGCGATCGGCGATATCGAGGCGGAGTTTGGCAGCGCCGCGAACGGTGCGGTAGTCCTCACGGTGCGTGATCGCGATGCGCGCCTCGGCGTGGCGGGTACGGTGCAATTCCAGGGGCCCCTGTTCGAACTCGAAGTTGTGCTGACGCCGCGCCAGGCAAATCTGCAACTGTTCGAAGTACTGCGGCTTGTAGGCCAGCGCACGCCGGAGGGTGGCACTTTGCTGCGTGTGCGCGGCCGCATGCAGCCGCTGTTTTGAACATGGAGCGGAGCTTTCTCGACCACGCGCTGACAGTGGCGCGCGACGCCGCGGAGTCAGGCGCCCGCGAGATCGCGAAGTTCTATCGCGGCGCCGCCGCGGTGGAGTGGAAGGCGGACGCAACGCCCGTCACCGTGGCGGACCGCAACGCCGAACGTGCGATCCGGCGTGTGATCGGTGCCGCGTTTCCAGATCATGAAATCTATGGCGAGGAGGAGGGCGGAGAGCGCGCCGACGCGGATTACCTTTGGCTGGTCGACCCGCTCGACGGGACGCGTGCGTTCGTCCGCGACTACCCGCTGTTTTCCACGCAGATCGCGCTGCGCGTGCGTGGCGAACTGGTATTGGGCGTTTCGCATGCGCCGCTGTTCGGTGAGTCCGCATGGGCGGTGCGCGGCGGCGGCGCGTTCCTCGACGGCGAGCGCGTGCACGTGGGCGCGCCGGCAACGCTGGCGCAGGCGCAGCTGTCGTTCGGAAACCTGAAATCGCTCGCCGCCGATCCGCCGCGCTGGCAACGCCTCGCGGGCCTCCTGTGCGCCGCGGAGCGCACGCGCGGTTACGGCGATTTCTATCACTATCACTTGCTGGCGCGCGGTGCGGTCGACGCGGTGATCGAGTCGGACGTCAACATTCTCGACATCGCCGCCCTTTACGTCATCGTGACGGAAGCGGGCGGTGTCTTCACCGACCTTGCGGGCGGCGGGATCGACCTCGGCACACGTTCCGTGCTCGCCGCGCCGGCTTGCCTGCATGGGCAACTCCTGGCCGCGCTGCAGGGATAGTTGAGCAGGCCGCCGGCTACAATCGACGAATGCCCAAACTGCCCGTGATCCACCAGCGCCGGATGCTGCACGAAGGCACGCGCTTTCCGGTCGAGGAACTCGAACTCGAATTCAGCAACGGTGTGCGCCGGACGTACGAGCGCGTGCCCGGCAGCGGCCGCGGCGCGGTGCTGGTGGTGCCGATGCTGGACGACAACACCGTGCTGCTGCT
>JBKJSW010000216.1:0-2845 GCA_046595765.1 Ahniellaceae bacterium | reverse complement strand
AGATCCCGTGTTCGACCTCCGCGGCCGCGCCGAGATCGGCGCGATGTGGCGGATGCTCTGCGAAACCATTCGCGACAAGGGCCGCGATGCCTGGCGACTGGACGTGAGCGGGATCGCCTGCGACGGCAACGCATGCCACGCGCATTGGGAACCGCACTACCGCTTCAGCGCCACCGGCCGCCTCGTGCACAACGTCGTGGATGCGAGCCTCACGCTGCAGGGCGGCCTCATCCTCACCCATCGCGACCGCTTCGATTTCTGGCGGTGGTCGCGGCAGGCCCTGGGGCCGCCCGGCGTCCTGCTGGGCTGGTCGCCGATGCTGCGCAGCAAGGTACGCGCGCAGGCGGCAGCCAATCTCTCTGCGTTCGTGCGCCGGCGTGCCTGACAGATGGCGCACCGTCGCGCCGGTCCGCAGCGCACTCCGTTGCGCACTGCGTGAGGTCCGCACTCGCACCCGCGCGTCGCGGAGCAGTCGCCGGCGCGCGCGCATCGCTGTCCGTCGCGATGTAGAGCCCGGCCTCCGCGAATCCTCACCGGACCTGCACCCGGCGCGTGCTTGAGTGGAGCATCGATCAACGCCTGAGCATGCACGCGTGCACACTTTCGACCTGACGCCCCCGAATGACGAGCAACGGCGCGAACTCACCGCCGGCCTCAACGCCAGCGAACGCCGCGTGCTGCTCGAACACGGTACCGAGGCCGCCTTCTGCGGCACCTTCCTCGACAACAAGCTGGATGGCGTCTACACCTGTCGACTGTGCGGCTTGCCGCTATTCCGTTCGACCGCCAAGTTCGATTCGGGCACGGGCTGGCCGAGCTTTTTCGCGCCGTACGATGCTGCGCACGTGCGCATCGTGCGCGACACGAGCTACGGCATGATCCGCGACGAAATCGTGTGCGCGCGATGCGCGAGCCATCTCGGGCACGTGTTTCCCGACGGACCGCCGCCGACCGGCGAACGCCATTGCCTCAACTCCGTGTCACTCGGCTTCACACCCAACGGCGAGGCGCTGCCTGACGTCCTGGGTCGGGGCGGTCTCGAGGCCCAACCCGCGGACTGATAGCCTGCTGCGGGGCGGTGCCCAGCCCGCGCTCGCGCAATCGCCGGGTGCCCAGCACTCCATGGCCTGGCGACGCTGCGGAATGTTGATCGAAGTCGTCCGACAACCCTCCGACTGACAATGTCACCCTGCACGCCCCGGTTCGCCACATTCGACTACTCGTCGAAGCGCAGGTGCCGCACGGATTTTCCGTGGCGCCGGATGAGGCGGAGGGCTTCGATGCCGATCTGGATATGGCGCTCGACGAACTCCGCGCTGACGTGCGCGTCCGACGCTTCCGTCTTGATGCCTTCGGGGATCATCGGCTGGTCAGACACCAGCAACAGTGCGCCGCAGGGAATGCGGTTGGCGAAGCCGGCGGCGAAAATCGTCGCGGTCTCCATGTCGATGGCCATGCAGCGCAATTTGCGCAGATATTCCTTGAACGCCTCGTCGTGTTCCCATACGCGGCGATTGGTGGTGTAGACGGTGCCCGTCCAGTAGTCGTGACCGAGGTCGCGGATCATCGTCGACACCGCGCGTTGCAGCGCAAACGCGGGCAGCGCCGGCACTTCGGGGGGCATGTAATCGTTGGAGGTGCCCTCGCCGCGAATCGCCGCGATCGGCAAGACCAGATCGCCCAGCTGGTTCTTGCGCTTGAGGCCCCCGCACTTGCCCAGCAGCAGCACTGCCTTCGGCGACACCGCCGACAGCAGGTCCATCAGCGTCGCGGCATTGGGACTGCCCATGCCGAAATTGATCATGGTGATGCCGTCGGCGGTTGCACTCGGCATGGGCCGGTCGTGGCCGAGGATTTCCGCGCCGGTCATCCGCGCGAAGTGGCCGAGGTAGCCGCTGAAGTTGGTCAACAACACATGCTCGCCGAATCCGGACAGGGGCACACCGGTGTACCGGGGCAACCAGTTTTCAACGATTTCCGTCTTGTCGCGCATGGGCGTTTTCCGTTTGGGTGATTCTGCCACGGGCGCGCGACGATACCGCCCGGCGCTACGTCCTCGCCTCGTTGCATTGCTGCGCAGCACGGATCAAGTCCGTATCGGGGCGGCCCTGCGCCCGTTTGTGCTGCATCGCACGATGCGATTCGTCGGTCAGCGGCGCAGACTGCGAGCGAAGGCGGCAAGTTTCTTGCTGAGGAGTCCTGCATGCGCCAATACCCACTACCCGCACTCTGCGCGCTCGCCGTTGTGCTGTGCGCGGGCTGCGGCGTCAAGCCGGAACAGCGCGTGGTCGACGTGTGCCTGCGGGATGCGAAGGCCAAGCTCGGTGAACAGAACGCG
Source organism: Ahniellaceae bacterium (assembly GCA_046595765.1). Taxonomy (GTDB): domain Bacteria; phylum Pseudomonadota; class Gammaproteobacteria; order Xanthomonadales; family Ahniellaceae; genus JBBQNY01. The sequence continues at coordinate 507 of JBKJSW010000216.1, read as the reverse complement.
GAAATCGACGAGAAGTCCATGCGCGCGTCCGTGGCACACAAGCCGGATGGGACCTGGGAAGTGGGCGGATTCGTCGTGTTCGAACCCGGCATGCAGAGCGAGCGCAAGCAGACGATCGTCTGCCACGCGCGCGACGCGGACACGGGCAAGAGCGAACCCGAGGTGACGTTGCTGCAGTTCCTCTGGTGAAGCGCGCAGCGTCCCGCGGGATCGCTGGGGTCTGAGGCGCGAAATCGTCAGGCGGCGGCTGCCGCCGATTTCTTCTCCAGCGCTGACTTCGCGATGGATTTCTTCGCGGCTTTCTTCGCACCGACCTTCTTCGCAACGGCCTTCTTCACGGCCGCCTTCGTGCCAGACGCGTTTTTCGACACGGCACCCGTTGCGGCTTTTTTGCCCGCCACTTTCTTGCCCGCCGCGGTCTTCCGGGGCGACTTCTTCGCTGCTGACTTGCTCGCGGACTTCGGCGCCGACGCCTTCTTCCCGGTGGCTTTCGCGGCGCCCTTGCGG
>JBKJSW010000461.1:0-2935 GCA_046595765.1 Ahniellaceae bacterium | reverse complement strand
GCGCAGCGTGCCATCCGGGTAGCGTATCCAGAGATCGCCGCCGCGGTACACCGCCCTGATATCGGCCGAATGGTTGGCGAAGGTCGAACCGATGGTCGCGAAATCGACCGGCACCGGCACCTGCGTGACGAACAGGATCGGATTCGGCGTGGTCTGCGCAGCGGCGATTCCGCACAACGCAAGCATAGGAATCAAGAGCGTGATGCGCATCGGCGTTCCCCCTGACGATGACGCCCCGATCTTACTCCGCGGAACCGCGCGGGGCGTTCGCGCGAGCGTCGCAATCCCCTATTCTTGCGCTCCACGTTCGATGCCGGACAACCCAGAGGATTCCCATGTCCATGACGCCACGTCACCGGGCCAGCGACTTCGACCCGGAGGTGCTGCGTCTCTTCGACCAGTACGTGCACGGCGTGATCGATCGGCGCGGCTTTCTCGCGGGCGCAGCGCGATTCGCGGTCGGAACCGCGACCGCGGGCGGATTGCTGGCTGCGCTCAGCCCGCAATTTGCAGCGGCGCAGCAGGTGCCGCCCGACGACGCTCGCGTGGTCGCGAAGTTCATCGAGTTCCCGTCGCCGAAGGGCCACGGCACGGGCCGCGGATACCTTGTGAGGCCGGCCAAAGCACGCGGACCGCTGCCCTTGGTGCTGGTGGTACACGAGAATCGCGGCCTCAATCCGCATATCGAAGACGTGGCGCGGCGCTTCGCGCTGGAAAACATGATCGCCTTCGCACCGGATGCGCTGTTCACGCTCGGTGGATATCCGGGTGACGAGGACGCCGCCCGCACACTGTTTGCCAAGCTGGATCAGGACAAGACGCGCGCGGACTTCATCGCCGCCGCGGAGATGCTCACGAGCGTCGGAGACGGCAATGGACGCATGGGAGCGGTGGGCTTCTGCTGGGGCGGCGGCATGGCCAATTTCCTAGCGACCCAACTTCCGCGTCTCGCCGCGGCTGCGCCATTTTACGGCAGCGCACCTCCGCTCGAAGACGTGCCGAAGATCAAGGCAGAACTGCTGGTCGTGCTGGCTACTGAAGACGAGCGCATCAACGCCGGCTGGCCTGCGTACAAGGCCGCGCTCGACGGCGCGGGCAAGCGCTACTCGCTCTACCAGCCTCCGGCCACGCAGCACGGGTTCCACAACGATACGACACCGCGCTACGACGAGAAGGCGGCGCGCGAAGCCTGGCGCCGCACGCTCGCGCTGTTCGAGCGCACCCTGCGCGACCACAAGGCGAAACGGGGAGGCCGCAACGCCTGACGTCGCGGAGGCGCGGAGAGGGGAAGACTCGCCGGATGACGTGAAGTGGAGCACTCCACGCATCCCTGTCGGCAGTGGCGGTGTCCCGGGAAAGTTGGCATCAGAAGCGTTGTGGTCCCGGCTTCATCATTGCGATGAGATCACACGCGTTGCAACCCATCGCCGGCGCTGCCCGGGCCGCCTATTGCCGATAGTTTCAAAGGATTGGCAGCTCGGGAACCTGCAGCCGCGCAATCACCCCGCCGCGGGAGGAAGCGCCAGGCAGCGCTGCGATTGCTGTACTGCCCACGATGCCGGGCACGAACTTCTGGCCGGAGCGCCCGCTGCAGGCGCATCCGGCCGAAGGTGTCACCACCGCAAATCAAACACTCAAGCTGCGGCGTCTTTCAACTTCTTGAGAGGACGCACCTTGACCTTCACCGAAGCCGGCTTGGCCGCAAACCACTGCTCTTCCTTGGTGAAGGGATTGATTCCCTTGCGCTTCGGCTTGGCCGGCACGCTGACCGCGGTGATCTTGAGGAAACCCGGCAGCGTGAACGAGCCCGCGCCCTTCTTGTGCACGGATCCCGCGACTGCACCTTCCAATGCGCTCAATACGGCCCTGACGTCTTTCGCCGCCACGCCGCTCGCATCGACGATGTGCGCAACCAGGCCGGACTTGTTCAACGCGTCCTTGATGGGCTTGGGAGCCGAAGGAGCGGTTGCCGCCTTGGTGCCGGTCTTGCCCTTTGCCGCTTTCTGTTTCGTTGCCATGGAGTTCCCGTGTGTTGGTTGGATAGACCGAATGACTGTCGGCGAGGCGAATGTACGGGAAGCCCGGGAAATCGCCAACTTGTGCGTTGCCATTGCACTGCGCGCGATCCCGTGCTTGAGTTCCGGGTCCCCTGCCGGCAACGGCAGTTCTGTGCCGCCCCCCCGGCTCGGAAGCCGCGGATCCGGGCCCGGATCCGCTAGGGCCTGGGGCACTTGCAAAGGTCGTAGCCGTTGTCGAATACGACCTTCCAGGTGCCTTGGGCATCCTGTCGCCAGGTCGAGTAGTAGCGCGACACCACGGTTCCGTCGGGCGTCGACACGGGTCCTTCCGAATAGCCAAGTCGCCCCGCCTGCGTCACTTCGACGATCTCGGGTTTCCACGCGAACGGGGCCTGCGGCTTCTCGAAGAAGCGCTTCCAGTACTCGACGACAGCCGCCCTGCCGCGCAGTGGTTTTCCGCCGTTGATGAACACCGCGTCATCGGCAACGTAGGCCGCGAAGGCAGCAAGATCGCGCTCCGCCATGGCCTGGGCGAATCCGGTTTCGGCCGCGCGCAGGCCTTGCGATGCTTGCGCGACTTCAGCGCTCGCGGCGATGCCGGGACACGCAGCGAGGAGCAGCAACACGCGAGGCAACAGCGACCGATGAATCGTCATGGTGTCTCCCGGTGGGCTTGTGTGAAAGGATCGATGGTCGAAATGTAATCGCTGTCGGAAGGATTCCAAAACCGAATCGCTGCGCTCGGCTGCACCGGGGATTCGCATGCAGCGGCAGCGGCATGGTGAAAACCGTGGAATTCACGCCGAGGAATCTATTGCGGCCAGGCGAATCCGGGGTCCACATGCACTGCGCGGCCGCCGAGCAGTGTCAGCAACACGCGCGTCTCGCCGATCCGTTCCGGCGCGGTGTCGAACAGG
>JBKJSW010000363.1:0-3396 GCA_046595765.1 Ahniellaceae bacterium | reverse complement strand
TACCGACGCGCTGCGCGACGACCTCGAGCGTTTGCGTGTCTAGCGCGGTGCGGCGGACGCTACTTGCCCTCGCGCTGACGCTCGCCTGCACGAGCGCGATGGCGGAGGGGACGCGGCAACTCGGCACGGGCGGTGTCGCGCAATTCGAAGGCGCGGCCGGCGGCGGCCTGGTGCCATGGGCGTCGATCACGGGTTATTCGAATCGCGAGGAGAGTGGTGCGAATGCGTTCGTCACCAACCTCGAGACGGACGACCTGCAGCTGCGCGTCGTGGGCGTGTCGGCGGGATTCCGCAATCGCGTGGAAGTGTCGTTGGCCCGCCAGGAGCTGGGCGTCGATGCGCCTGGCATCGGCGATCTTCGCCAGGACGTTTTCGGCGTCAAGGTCAGGGTGGCGGGCGACGCGATCTATTCGCGCATGCCCCAGGTCGCCGTGGGCATCCAGTACAAGAAGTTGCGCGACTTCGATCTTGCGCGCAGCCTCGGCGCAGAGAGCAACCATGGCGTCGATCTCTACGTGAGCGCAACCAAGGTGTTCCTGGCCGGAGTCGCCGACTACAACACGTTCGTGACCGGGACCGCGCGTCTGTCCGAAGCCAACGAGACGGGGTTGCTCGGATTTGGCGGTGGCTACCGCCTGCAGGGTGAGTTTTCGGCCGGCGCATTGTTCAGTCGCAAACTCGCTCTCGGACTCGAGTACCGCACGAAGTCGGGCGATCTCGGTCTCGACGAAAGCGCCTGGCGCTCGGTCTTCCTCGCGTATTTCCCCAACCGGAATGTTTCTCTCGTCCTCGCGTACGTGGATCTCGGCGACGTCGCCGGCTTCCGCGACCAGAGCGGCGTGTACCTGTCGCTCGTGGGAGGTTTCTGATGCGCCGCAACACTTTTACGGGAACGCGTTTGCTCCGCCTGTGCATGCTGGTACTCGCACTGCTGCTTGCCGCCTGCAGCACGTCGCGCCCGTCGTCGAAGCCTGACGCTCTTTATCAGGCCCTCGGGCAGGATGCTGGCATCGGCCGGCTGGTGGATGCATTGCTCGTTCGCTGCTATGCCGACAAGCGCATTTCCTCACTGTTCAAGGACGCGGAGCGTGACGATCTCAACCGGCTGATCCGCGAACAGTTCTGCAAGGAAGCGGGTGGGCCTTGCACGTATTCAGGCCGGTCGATGGCGGAAGCCCACGGCGGGCTCGACCTGAAGCATGCCGAGTTCGATGCTTTCGTCGAAGACCTGATCCTCGCCATGGAAGACGTTGGACTTCCGTACCGGACCCAGAACCGCATGCTCAGGATATTCGCGCCGATGCGGCCAGACGTCGTCGACCAATAGCGACGGCAGCGGCCTTTGCCCTGCTGCAGGCGCGCCCTTTTTTGCAGTCGTGAGGGTGGTGCGCACTAACCTGGTGCGAACCGCCGATCAACGCTTGCATCCCGTTTTCGCTGCAGCTTCGAAGCTGCGATAAGTCATCATGATCGAGCCTGCATTGCCGCGTGCGTTGGGCGCGGCTCGGGCACACCATCGCGGCGAGACAGCAACGGGGAGTCGATGATGGAATCCGCGAAGGACGTGGGACGCACGGTCGGCGCCTTGCTGCTGCTGCAAGGTGTTGTCGGCGCCTTGGTGAACTTCTGGCTCGTTGGCCCCGTGATGAAGGTGCCAGGCTTTCTGGTGAGCGCCGCGCCGAACGCCACTCAGGTCGGCTTCGGTGTGTTGGCGGGCATCGCGATGGCGGCGCTGTCGCTCGCGGTTGCCGTGGCCGCATGGCCGGTCTTTCGCCGCTACAGCGAGCGACTCGCGATTGCCTATGTGGCACTCGCCGGGGTCTGCTTCGCGCTGCTCGCCGTGGAAAACATCGCGGTGATGGCGATGCTGTCATTGAGCCAGGCCCATGCGACGGTTGCCGCCGGTGATGCGGATTCCTTGCAGGCGCTTGCCGCTGTCGTCGGCTCGCTGCGTCGCTGGACGCATTACACGCAGCTCATCGTCGCGAGCGGGATGCTGTTCCTGTTCTACGGCGCCCTGTACCGCTTTGCGTTGGTGCCGCGCGCGCTCGCGGCACCGGGCCTCGCCGCGATCCTCCTGCAGGTCACCGCATTCGCGCTGCCGCTGTTCGGGGAACGCATGATGTTCCGGTTGATCATGCCGATGGCGGTCGTCCACCTCACAGTACTGGCATGGCTGATCGTGAAAGGATTCGCGGATCGGGAGACGGTGACGCCATAGCCACAGCGCGCGAACCCGGTGCGCATTGCCACGACCTGACCGTCGTTTGCCCGCAGCAGTGACCGGCTTCGCCAGGTGAACTGACCAGCCTCGTCATCGGATCTGCCCACGGCTGGCGACAACCTGGCCGGCGACTTCCGACCTATAAGGCTCAGTCGTTGGTTGCCAAACAGCACGCGCAGTGGCGAAGCTGAGCAGAACGGTGACGGACGGTGTTGCTTCGGCTTGTTAGCCGAACACTCGAAGGCTAGGATGCCGCAAAATCAGCAGGTAACGCGATGAACATCGTGCCCCCCCAAAAGCAAATAGTTAGACCTCACAACAGTTTTATGCCCATACGGGGAAACGTATGTTCTTGCCAAAATGGTTGATCGCAGTAGCGAGCCTCGCCTTTGCGGTACTTGCCTTATGGACCTATCTATTGGCCACTGAGCGCAACCCACTTCCATTCCCAGATCGCGGGTCGCGTATTTTCACCACACCGTCGTCTGAAGCTAAAGAAGCGATTGTTGCTCTTCTGGCTACTCACGGCATCAAGGAACGGTTTCAGGCCAACAGCAGCGGGATTCTTCGCTCAATCATGTGGGATGGAACCATCATCAACCAAGCCACTCCCGAGGTTCTCGAGAAGATTGGTCATGCCACGTCCAGTATTGGACTTGTCGCAGACGACCCTGTTGCTAGTGCGAATGCCGCGGCTGACTTCTTGCGGTCTCGCGGATTTGAGGCAAAGGTTGTCTTGGACGTCGAGCCTGAGCTACCTATTGCCTTTCTGGTGACCAACGCAACATCTGGCACGGTGCTGAATTTTCGCAAGCATTTAATTCATTTTCCACGCCCACAACCGGTCAGGACAAATCGCGGGTGAGGCGTAACAATTCCGAAAGGAACTTCCCGTCGAGCCCTCTCGCGTGATCTTCTTGTGGGAACGACGTTTCCAACGCTGACAACTCAGCTGACTGTGACTGGGGGCGCGAATGACCTTCGCCCAGTTCCTGTGATGCCGCGTTCGGGGCAACTATTGGTTGTACTTGGACTGGTAGTTGTGGGCGTGGTCTTCGGAGTTCTTCGGTCGCCGTGAAGATCTAAGACGCGATGGCGGTTAGTGCTGTTGGCACATGCACCGTCGCTCACGAACAATCGAAGCTGCTCCCGAACACGAGATCGGTTGGTAG
>JBKJSW010000316.1:0-3919 GCA_046595765.1 Ahniellaceae bacterium | reverse complement strand
CAGCCGCCCGCACGGAACGCGCGGTGGCAGTCGCGACAGACGTTGTCCATCGATGAGAGAGCGGCGCGGCGAGCCTTGCAATCCGCGGGGTTGGAGCCGGCGTCCAAGCGGAGCGCGGCGACGCGCAAGCGCTTCAACTCGCGCTCGAAAGCGGCATCGACGACCAGCGTGTCGCGCAGCGACACCGGCACCATCGCGATCAGCGCCGACAACAGTTCCCTGCGCTGAGGGGTCAAAGGCAAGCACCTGCCCGCCGCCGCATCGGCGGAGAGCGTTTTCTGCTGGGCCTCGAGCAACTGCATGACTGACCGCGCTTCGGTGGGCGGCGGCACCATGAGCCGGGCGATGTTGAGTCCTGCTGCCACTCCGACGACGATGCCTATCAGCCCGCACAGTACGAGCGCGATCGCTCCACCACGGCTGTCGCGTCTGGCGGTCGTCGGCAGACTCATGGTCGCGTCAACGCAGTATCGACGACCGGTGCGGCGGGAGCCGTCCAAACCCGCTGTCGCAGCAGGGCAGCCGCCGTCTGGCGTCGTGCGCCCGTGGCAAACTCCGCACGCATGGCCACGTCTGCCCATGGTTGCGCGTCATCCAGCGGAAACAGGGGCCGCAGCTGGGGAAATTGCGGGGATGTCATTTGCGCGGCGAAGACGAACCGACAGGCGCGCAACTGCGGCGGCAGCGGTGCAGCGGGGTTGATGCGCGGGTCGAAGTGACGCGCAATCACGCGTCCGCCGCTATTGAGCCAAACTGCTTCCGCGGCGATCGCATAGACGCATTCGTCGGGCGGAACGAGCGTCGGCAGCGTACGCACCGCGCGGTCCAGCGCTGCGGCGGCCGCCGCGACGCGAGCGGCCTGTTGCGGTGTGTCCGCGAGCAGGTAAGCGGCCTGGCGTTGGAACGCCCGCTCGGCCAAGGGCACCGGCAACGAGATGCGCACTGCGATCGGCATCCATGCGGCCATAAGGCACAGAGACAATGTCGCCGCGAACATGGGTAATGCCACCCGCGACTCCTGTGGAAAGCGATTGCGCAGCATGGCAACGCCGCGCCAGGCACACACCGCGAGCAGCGGCAGGACAGGCCATAGCATGCGTGGGTACTCGTTGGGCCATGGCCAAATCTGCAGGATGCCCAGTGCAGGGGGCAGCAAAAACGCATCCAGCGTTCGTTCCTGCCAACGTTGCCACCAACCGATCGCGCCCAGCACGAGTATTGCTGTCGCGAGCAGGAAGGCCACGGCGCCGGGCATCGGATCGATGAGCCGGGCCAGCGCCTCGGGAATCGCCAATGCCTGAATGCTCAAGAATTCCGCAAGCGATCCAAACCGCTCGCGCAGTTGGCCGATCTCGAACGAACTCGAATAGCTGCTTTGGATCGGCAAAGTGGCTCGCCAGCCGTGCCAGAGGAGTCCGGGCAGGACGATCCCCAAGGCAGTTGCGACCGCCCGGAACCCGCGCGGGGGATTGGCAGTCGTCCACTGCCAGGCGGCATAGGCAAGCGTCAGCGGCACGCCCGCGGTCCGAACCAGTGGCAGCAATGCTGCCGCGATCATCCCAGCCGCGCGTAATGCCGGCCCGGCGGCCGCGGGCCGATGGGTGGCACCCAGCAGCGCCATTCCGATCAGTGCCGCGAACAAGGACTCCGAGACCGGATTGAGCGCGATGATGAGGAAGCCCGGCAACGCGAGCGTGATGGCGATCACGGCGGTGCCGGCTCGCCCCGGTACCTCGCGAGCCATCCACAGCGCCCATGCAACGAGGGCCCAGGCGAAAGCGAGCCAGTTCATCCAGTGGGCGCGTGCGGCGTGCGCAACGTCAACCCCGGCCAGCGCCAGCCAGGCGGAGAAGCCCGCGGGAAGTCGCGTGTGCAAGAACAGCGCGCTGTCGCCGCCGGCCGACAGTCCGCGCAGCTGTTGCGCGAGAATGACGTACTCGATGGAATCCGAGAATGCGCCGATGCGGGGAGACCCGAGCGGAATCCAGAGCAGCAGCAAGCCCGCGGTCACGCTCATCGCGAGCGCGGCCAGTGCCGATGCCGATCGGCTTTCCGAACCACCCCGGTCGTACTTCGCGACGGCGTCCCCCTGTTTCGGGACGAGCGGTGCAGTCAAGGGTCGGCTGATCGATGGTCGCGCGGCGGCAGTTCGCCGCCGCGTTGCTGAATGAAGTTTCCGGCCCATGGGTGATGCACGAGGAGCGTTGCGGTGCAAACGAGCTTAGCGGACGCAGCGGCGACACCGATCGATCCGCGATTCGCCGGCGTCGACCGTTTATACGGTGTCGGCAGCGTGTCGCGCCTGGCCACCCGTCACGTTGCGGTCATCGGCGTCGGTGGCGTCGGCTCGTGGGCAGTGGAGGCACTGGTGCGCAGCGGCGTGGGCGCGCTGACTTTGATCGATGCCGACGAGGTCTGTATCGGCAACACCAATCGCCAATCGCACGCGCTGGATGGCCAGCATGGACGTCTCAAGGTCGAAGCACTGGCCGAGCGCGCGCGCGCAATCAACCCGGGATGCGTGGTCACTCCGATCGCATCCTTCGTGACGCCCTCGCAGGTGTCACGGATGATGGAGCCACCGTACGACCTGGTGCTCGACTGCTGCGATGCGTTCCGGGTGAAGGTCGAGCTGATCGCGCACTGCCGACGCAACAAGCGACCCCTGATCGTGTGCGGATCCGCCGGTGGACGTACCGATGCGACACGGATCCTCGTTCGTGACCTCAGCCGCACGGAGCATGACGCCCTGCTGGCGATGATCCGTCGGAAGCTGCGGGGCGAATTCAATTTTCCGCGCAATCGCGACCGGTATTTCGGTGTGCCAGCGGTGTATTCCCTGGAGAATGTCCGCTATCCGCAGGCGGACGGAACGGTCTGCGGCACACGCCCCCCCACCGCAGGCGACGCGCTCGGCCTTGATTGCGATGTCGGGCTGGGCGCGGCGATGCACGTCACCGCCGCGTTCGCCATGGTTGCGGTGGGCAAGACGATCGAACGGTTGTTGGCGCCATCTCCACGCATGTCTTAACCGATCGGTGGCCGGCACGCGTCAGCGCGCCAGGCCTAGCAGTGATCGCGCATTGGTAGTCGTCGCCAGCGCGATGTCGTCGGGTTCGGCTCCACGCAACTGCGCGACCGCGTCCAGCACGGTGGTGAGGAAGGCGGGTTCGTTGCGCTCGCCCTGTCGCCCGCACATGGGCTGGTCGGGCGCATCGGTCTCGAGGACGAGCTGCTCGATCGGCAGCGTCGCGACGATCGAACGCAGGCGCCGCGCGCGCGGGTAAGTGACCGGACCCCCGATGCCGATCAGCATGCCGAGCTTGTGCAAGGCACGCGCCTGATCCGGGCTGCCGGCGAAGCTGTGGACAATGCCCCGCACGCCCCGCATTTCTTTGAGGGCCGCGATCACGGCATCCACGGCACGACGCGCGTGGATTACCAGCGGCAGGTCGAATTCGCGAGCGAGCCGGACGTGGGCGGCGAACAGCACGACTTGGCGGTCGCGGTCGAGCGCGGGATCGAGGAAATCGAGGCCGCACTCGCCGATCGCTACGGGACGTTCGTGCTCGATCCAGTCGCGCAGTCGGACCAGGTGTTCGGGGCGGTGGGCATTGAGCAGGAGGGGATGCAGGCCGTAAGCGGGGTATAGCCCTTCGTTCGCGGCGCAGACGCGACGAAGTTCCGGCCAGGTCTCGAACTCGATGGCAGGTACCAGTTGCTCGCGCACTCCCGCCGCTCGCGCGCGCGCGATGGCAGCGTCGCGATCCGTGCCAAAACTGTCGACATCGATGTGGGAGTGCGTATCGAATAGGTGCATGGGCGCAGCATGGGTCGTGGATGCGACTGGAACAAGTTGTCCGCAGGCGACGGCTTCCTGGCGATTGCGGCACAATCGCGGCACCTACGTTCGCCGGGG
>JBKJSW010000221.1:0-4100 GCA_046595765.1 Ahniellaceae bacterium | reverse complement strand
CCTACCGCGGCCCTGGCGGCGAGCTCAGGCGCGTGGTGCTCAACGGCGTCGCGGTGACTCCGCTGGCGCCGCTGATGGTGGACGAATCGCAGTCCACCATCGACAGCATCACCAGCGTGCAACGCATCCGCCGCTGAGGCGCGGACCTTCCACCGTAACCATCTGCATGAAGCCGAGCCGATGAAAATCACCGAAATCCGACTCGCGATGTTGCGGGTGCCGTTGAGGACGCCGTTCAAGACGGCGCTGCGCGTCGTCGAGACGCTCGAGGACATCGTGGTAGCCCTGCACACCGACACGGGCCATGTTGGCTACGGGGAAGCCCCGGCGACTGCGGTCATCACCGGCGACACGCACGGCTCGATCGTCGAGGCGATCCGCACGTTCATTGCGCCGCCCCTGATCGGGCAGGAAATCGCCAACCTCAATCGCATCACGCATCTCATCCAGGGCGCGCTCGAGAAGAACACCAGCGCCAAGGCAGCCGTGGAGATCGCTGTCTACGACTTATGGGGCCAGCTCTACAACGCGCCGCTCTACAAGATGCTGGGTGGCGGCAATCCGGTCATCACCACGGACATCACCATCAGCATCGACACCATCGAGAAGATGGTCGCCGATTCGATGGTGGCGGTGAATCGCGGCTTCGTGACCTTGAAGGTCAAGGTCGGCAAGGACATGGGCATCGACCTCGAGCGCGTCAAGGCGATCTACGCCGCGGTGGAGGGGCGCGCGCTGCTCAGGCTCGACGCGAACCAGGGCTGGACGCCGAAGGAAGCAGTATTCGCACTCCATTCCCTCGAGGATGCAGGAGTCCGCCTCGAGTTGGTCGAGCAACCCGTGAAGGCACGGGATCTCGACGGGCTCAAGTACGTTACCGAACGCGTGCACACCCCTGTCATGGCGGACGAGAGCGCGTTCGGACCGGCCGAAGTCATCGAACTGATCCGCAGGCGCGCGGCCGACATCATCAACATCAAGCTCATGAAGACCGGCGGACTCTCGCGCGCGATCCAGATCGCCGACATCGCCGAGATCCACGGCGTGGAATGCATGATGGGCTGCATGCTCGAGACCAGCATCAGCGTCGCCGCCGCGGTGCACCTGGCGGTTGCAAAATCCAGCGTCATCACCAGGGTCGATCTCGACGGACCTGCGCTCTGCGCTTATGACCCGGTCGAGGGCGGCGTGACTTTCAAAGAGTCGGAGATCACGGTGACCGACGCGCCGGGACTCGGCATCCGGTCGATCCGGGGCCTTGAGCCTCTTCCCGGCTGAGGCATGGATTCGAATCCACCAGCGCTGCTGTGCAACCCCTCCAACCCGCTGCGCCTTTGCGCTCCCGGACCGTTTACGCGCTGTTCGGGTTGAGGCGGACTTTGGCGCGGGCCTGCCGCGTTCGCGCGATACCATTAAGGCATGAGTCCAAGACCACCGCCTCCGGGCAAACCCAAGAGCGCTTCCGCCAAGCCCCGCCAAGCCACCGCGAAGCCGGCAGCCAAAGGTTCCAGGTCACCTGCGAAGCCGCAGGGATCACCTGCCGCGAAGTCCAAATCGCCCGCTTTCGATCGCGCCCTCGGTGGTACAGCGAAAGCTTTGCGGGGTGCGGGCGGCGCGCGCAAGCCGGGTGCGGCCAAGGCTGCGCCCTGGTTGCCGGATACCTGGGTGAACGACGACGCGGCGCTCGCCAAGGCGATGGGGCGCGGCAAGGCCGCAGCGGCGGCGCCAGCAGCTGCGCCGGCGAAAACGCGTGGCATCTCCAAAGGCCACACGCCACCTCGGCAGGATGCGCCGCGGGCTCCGCGCAAGGGCGCAGTCCCGTCCACTCCGCCTGGGTCGCGCGTTGCCGCGAAGCCTTCGGCGCCCGGGCGCGGACGCTCGGAGAAGCACACGTACGTGGGTGGCGAGTCGAACCCGAAGAGCGCCGTGGCCGCGGACCCGAAAGTTCCGCCGAGCGCGCAGTCCCCGCAGCGGGGTGCGTCAAGCGTCAACGCAGCGACTGACGAGTGGGGTGATCCGCACGCCGCGCGCGAAGCGGGCAAGTACGCCGAGCCGATCCCGAGCCGCGAGGCGCTGATCGAGTTCCTGGGCGCCAGCGGCGAACTCATGACCGCGCAGCGGCTCGCCGAGGCGCTGAACCTCGAATCGCCGGACCGTTTCGAAGCGCTGTCGCGGCGACTCGCGGCGATGCTGCGCGATGGGCAGCTGCTGATGAATCGTCGCGGTGGCTACGGGGTCGCGGAAAAACTCGACCTCATCGCCGGCGAAGTGATCGCGCATCCGGATGGCTTCGGTTTCCTCCGTACCGACGCGGGCGGCGACGACCTGTTCCTGCCCCCGGGGCAGATGCGTCGCGTGCTGCATGGCGACCGGGTACTCGCCAGCGTTACCGGCGTCGACCGCCGTGGCCGCCAGGAAGGCGCGATCGTCGAGGTTCTGGAAAGACGCACGACGCGGCTGGTCGGACGTTTCGAGGACACCGATGGCGTGACGCTTGTAGTTCCCGACGACAAGCGCATGCACCGCAGTGTGCTGATCCCGCCCGCGCTGCGCGGCAACGCGCGGCAAGGCCAGATCGTCGTGGTGGAACTGACGTCACCCCCTTCCGGCGACCGTCCGCCGCTGGGTCGGATCGCAAGCGTGCTCGGCGAGCGATTGTCCCCGACTCTAACGGTGCGCATGGCGATCGAGAGCCATGGTTTGCCGCATGAGTGGCCACCGGACGTGCTGGACGAAGCCAGCGCGGCGTCGCCGTTCGTCACCGAGGCGGAGCGTGAGGGGCGCATCGACTTGCGCGCGACGCCGCTCGTGACCATCGATGGCGCAGACGCGCGTGATTTCGACGACGCGGTGTGGTGCGAGAAGGTTGCCGGCGGCTTCCGCCTACTGGTCGCCATCGCCGACGTCTCGCATTACGTGCAGCCGGGTGGCGCGCTCGACCGGGAGGCGCAGGACCGCGCAACGTCCGTGTACTTCCCCGAGTTCGTGGTGCCGATGCTGCCGGAGGTCCTGTCGAACGGGATCTGCTCGCTCAATCCGGACGTCGAGCGCCTGTGCATGGTGTGCGACGTGCACGTCGACATGAATGGCGCCACTTCGCACGCGAAGTTCTACCCCGCCGTCATGCGGTCGCACGCGCGCCTCACGTACGAAGAAGTGTGGGCGGCCATCGGCGACCGCGACGCTGCGACGCGCACACGGCTCACGCACGTGCTGCCGCAACTGGACCGTTTGCACGAGCTGTTCCAGGTGCTTGCCAAGGCCCGCACCGCGCGCGGCGCGATCGAGTTCGAGTCCAGCGAATTCAAGTTCCGCCTGGGTGCCGGCGGCGAAGTGCTCGCGGTTGGCACGTATGAGCGCAATGACGCGCATCGCCTGATCGAGGAATGCATGATCGCCGCCAACGTCGAAGCCGCGCGGTTCATCGCGCGGTCGCACGTACCGGCGCCGTTCCGCGTGCACGCACCCCCGCCCGAGGCGAAATTCGCCGACCTGCTCGAATACCTGCGCGAGTTCGGACTGCGGCTGCCACCTTTCGGTGAGGTCAAGCCGCTGGATTTCGCGCAGTTGCTGCGCAACGTGCGCGAACGCCCGGATGCTTCGCTCATCGAGTCGGTGGTTTTGCGCAGCCAGTCGATGGCGGTGTATGCGCCGGAGAACGGTGGCCACTTCGGGCTCGCGCTCGACGCGTATTCCCACTTCACTTCGCCCATCCGGCGCTATCCCGACCTGTTGCTGCATCGCGCGATCCGCCACGCCATCGCGCGCGGCACGCCCGCGAACTATCGTTATTCGGTAAGCGAGATGGCGCAGCTAACGTCGCATTGCTCGCGCAACGAGCGGCGTGCCGACGAAGCCGAGCGCGACGTGGACGAGCGCTTCAAGTGCGCGTGGATGGAGAAGCACGTCGGTTCCGAGTTCGATGGTGTCGTGTCGGGCGTGACTTCCTTCGGCCTGTTCGTCGAGCTCAAGCCCACGCGCGTGTCGGGACTCGTGCACATCACGCAGTTGCCGAACGATTACTACCACTTTGATCCGAAGCGTCATCTGCTGACTGGCGAGCGTAGGGGTCTGACCTTCCGCATCGGACAACCCGTTCG
>JBKJSW010000038.1:0-2652 GCA_046595765.1 Ahniellaceae bacterium | reverse complement strand
GACGCGCAACTCGGACGAATTGCCGATCCGCACGACCGGCAGGTCCTTCGCCTCGATCTTGATGAGCGCGACGTCGGTGCGCTTGTCCGAACCGATGACCTTCGCGCGGTATTCGCGCCGGTCCGTCAACTTCACGACCACGCTGTCGCTGCCATCGACGACATGCGCGTTGGTGAGCACGTATCCATCCGCGCTGATGATGAAACCCGAGCCGGCGCCCTGTTGCGGCACCGGCGGATGTTGCTGGCCGAAGCGCGGGAACATTCCGCCGAACGGATCGGTGTCGTCTTCGCCTTCCTGCCCGTTGCCGAACCAGTCCGGTACGCCCGGGCCGTCTTCGTCGCGCCCGCCCAACGTGCGCGAAGTCTGGATGTTGACGACGGCGTCGCCCTGGCTCTCGACCAGCGCGCTGAAATCCGGCAGCGACCCGCGCACATAGGGCGTCGGCCGCGTGGCCGGGACCGCTTCGGCAGTAGTCGCCCGCCCTTGCTGCTGCACGCGGCCATCGCGGCCATCGAGGCGATCGCAGCCGACCAGTGCAACGCCGAGCGCCAGCGCCAGTACACCGAGCGTGGGCGCGCGCCGACGCTTGATTCCCATGAACATGGTTGCCTCCAGTTGGATTGACGCGCGCTCGGCCGAAGTCCGGCGCAACACGGTGATGGCAGGAATGTGGGGTCTTCGGCGCATCCGGCAAGTCAGGGAAACACGGGTTTGCCGCGATCGATGCCGGCGCAAGGTCCTGGCGCTCCTCGAGCGCGCCGCGCATGAGGGCTTGGACGTGAAGGTACGCGAAAAGTTCGCGACGTCGCGTCAGCCAACGCCGTTCGTCGTCCCCTTGCCTCCCGACGGCTCGGCGGCGCCGCCACGGGCGGTGCCGAGGCGCTGATTCTCAGGGCCGTCCGCGGTCCGTTCGGCGGTCACGTCGCGAACTTCGAACACTTGCTTCTTCGACTGTTTCACCGCGTCGTCGTACGCACCCACTTCGACTACCAGGGCGGCCTTTTCCTCCGCACTCAGGCTGTTCATGGGCTGCCCGCGTTCGGCGCCGATCAGTGCATAGAGGACATTGAGCCCCGGCTTGAACCCCGCACGCTTGACCTTTAAATAAGCGCCGAGCGCGCCATGCTCGCGCACGTCCTCGATCGTGCGGATGCCCACCTGGCGCAACCACGCCGCGGATTTCGGCCCGATGTTGCTGAGCTTGTCCTTGTCCTTGTCCTTGGCCTTTTCTTTCGCGTCGGTCATGGGTGGTTGCTCGCATCGATCCAGAGTTGGGCCAGCGCTTCAAGGCCGCGCGCGTCGTCCTCATCGAAGCGCGCCGCGAGCGGGCTGTCGAGGTCGAACACCCCGAGCAGGCGTCCGTCCGACGACTGCAACGGCACCACGATTTCAGAACGCGACGCCGCGTCGCAGGCGATGTGACCCGGAAACGCGTGGACGTCGTCGACAACCTGCGTCACCCGCGCGACCGCCGCCGTGCCGCAGACGCCGCGCCCCAGGGCGATGCGGACGCAGGCCGGCTTGCCCTGGAAGGGGCCGACGACCAGTTCCACGCCGTCGAAGAAATAGAAGCCGCACCAGTTGAGGCCGGGCAGCGCGTCGAACACGAGCGCGCTGAGATTGGCGGCGTTGGCGATGCGGTCGCGCTCGTCGCCGAGCAGCGCGCGCGCTTGCCCGACGAGTTCGGCATACTGCGCCGGCTTCGCGCCGCTGAGCTTGACCGCTTTGAACATGCGAACGATCCGTCTCGGGTTCCCTGATTCGCCCAGTGTACTGAGCGCGACGGGCCCCATTCGATGAGTTCCCTGCTGCGTGGTCCCGCCGGGGCCAATCGAGCGGACGGCTTCCTCGCCCGCGGTGGCGCCACCACGCGACTGGAAGCCTTCGTCGACGCCGCATTCGCGTTCGCGCTGACGCTGCTGGTGATCTCGTTCAACGCCATCCCCGACAGCAGCGCCGCGTTGCTCGTGGCGCTCAAGCAGGTGCCCGCGTTCGCGGCGAGTTTCCTGCTGGTGGCCACGTTCTGGCGGGGGCACGTCGACTGGAGCGACCGTTTCGGGCTCGACAGCCAGGCCGCACAGCGCCTCAGCCTGCTGCTCGTGTTCCTGGTGCTGGTGTTCGTCTACCCGTTGCGCATGGTGTTCGCGGCGCTGTTCGCATTCATCAGCAACGGGTGGCTGGCAGCTGACCTCCGCTTCGAATCGATCGACGACGTGCGCCTCATGTTCGTGGCCTTCGCGCTTGCGTTCGGCAGCATGGGTTCCGCGATGGCTTTGCTCTATCGGGCAGCGTGGCGGGCGCGGGACGAGCTCGGCCTCGGTCCGACGGAGCGCATGCTGACGCGGATCGAATGGCAGCGCTGGCTCGTCTTTCCGGTGTGCGCACTGGTCTCGCTGCTCTCTTGCCTGGTCGATACATGGGTCCGGGTCGGCGTCCCGGGTTTCGTGTTCTTCGCCGCGCACGGCTTCCACCGGCTGGTTCTGGACCGTCGCCGGCGACGTCTTCTCGCGACGGCGCCAGTGCCGTGACGCGCGGTGTCTACAACAGCGGCACCGACACCGGCAACAGCTCGACCGAGACGTGGGTCTTGCCGATGCCGGTGTCGGTGCCGGTGATGTAGACACCGCGCGTCACGGCACTGGCGCCGTC
>JBKJSW010000450.1:0-5309 GCA_046595765.1 Ahniellaceae bacterium | reverse complement strand
TTGACGCACCAGCCGCGCAGTGGCGACACCATCGAGATCCTCACGGCGAAGCAGGGCGAACCCAAGCGCGACTGGTTGATCGCCGAACGCGGCTACCTCAACACCTCGCGCGCGCGGGACAAGGCACGCGCGTGGTTCCGGCGCATGGATACCGACCGCAACCTCACCGCCGGCCGTGACTTGCTCGAGCGCGAGTTCCGTCGAATGGGACTGCCTTACGCCAACCTCGACCGGCTCGCGACGCAGCTCAAGCTCAAGTCCGCCGACGAAATGCTGCTGGCGGTGGCGCTCGGCGACATCACGGGCGGGGCCGCCGCGCGCGCCCTGCACGAGTTGTCGCGGCCCGAGACCGATCCCGCCAGCGCACTCGAGCCCGCGCTGGCGCTGGTGCGTCCCGATCGGCCGCGCAGCAGCTCCGGCGACCGCATCGTGATCGAGGGCGTCGGCAACCTCCTGACTGTGCTGGCACGCTGTTGCCAGCCGGTGGCCGGCGACCCGATCGTGGGATTCCTGACGCGTGCCCGTGGCGTCAGCGTGCATCGTGCCGGCTGCCGCAGCTACGACGCACTGGCGGCGCGCGATGCCACGCGCGTGGTGGAAGTCGAGTGGGGACGCAGTTCCGGGCGCGACTTCCCGGTCGATATCCTGGTGCGCGCCTACGACCGCAAGGGCCTGCTCAAGGATGTGTCTGCCGCCATCAGCGCGGCTGACGTGCGCGTAGTGGCGGGGACGACGCGCGGCGATGGCGCGGGCGGCGAGGCGGAACTGCATTTCACGTTGCGGGTGGGCGATTTCGCGCAGTTGTCGAGCCTCCTGCATCGCATTTCCGCGCTGCCGAACGTGCTCGACGTGCGTCGCGTCGGCGCGGCACCCGCCATCGATATGACCCCCGACTCCCGCACGCGCAGGGTGCGCCGCTGACGCTGGCGCGGCGGTATTATGAAAACGGACGGAGGTACACACGACGTGTTTACCTCCGTCCCCTTTTCTGGAGGCGCGATGGAGATACCTGGCTACCGGATCATCAAGCCGCTCGGCAAGGGCGGCATGGCGAGCGTGTACCTCGCGGTCCAGGAATCGGTCGATCGCGAGGTCGCGCTGAAGATCATGGCGCCGCACCTGCTCGCGGACTCGACGTTCGGCGACCGCTTCCTGCGCGAGGCGCGCATCGCCGCGAAGCTCCACCATCGTCACGTCGTCGGCGTGGTCGATGTCGGCAAGCACGAACAGTGGCACTACATCGCCATGGAATATTTGCCCGGGGGTTCCATCTCCGGCAAGGAAGGCGAGGGCATCGATCCCCTGTCCGCGCTGCGCGTGACCCGCGAGATCGCGCGCGCGCTGGCCTACGCGCACAGCAAGGGCTTCATCCATCGCGACATCAAGCCCGACAACATCCTGCTGCGCGACGACGGCAGCGCCGCGTTGACCGACTTCGGCATCGCGCGCGCCGCCGACTCGGCAACCAAGATGACGCGTGCGGGATCGGTCGTCGGCACGCCGCACTACATGAGTCCGGAACAGGCGCGAGGGCTGCCGCTCGACGGCCGCGCCGACATCTATTCGCTGGGCGTGCTGCTGTACGAACTGCTGGTGGGGGAAGTGCCGTTCCAGGCTGACGATCCGCTCGCGATCGGCATCATGCACATCACCGAGCCGGTTCCGGAGCTGCCGGAGCACCTGGCGGCGCTGCAGGACCTGGTCGATCGCATGATGGCCAAGCAGGTCGGCGATCGCTTCCAGAACGGCGATGACGTGGCCGAGTCCATCGCCGCGTTCGAGATGGCGATCGCCGAGGGCGAACTGCCCGAGGTGATGATTCCGAATCCCGCGCAGCGCGACCGCGTCTTCAGTTCGCTCTCGTCGACTGCACGCATCACGCGCGTTACGCCGGCCGACGTCGCCGCCGCGTTGCCGGGCGGGCGCGCCGATCCCATTACCGAAAAGTCAGCCGCGATGGCCGGCACCGCCGTGTTGCCGCAGCTTTCCGGCACCGCGGTGCTGCCCTCGCTCCAGGGCGGCGATGCCGTGGATCGCGCGCTCGCGCGCTCGAGTGCGGAACCGCGCACGCAGCAGCGTACCAAGCAGAGCGCCGCAGTCCGTCCAAAAACCGAAAGCGGGATCAAGCGCGTCCAGGCTGCAGACGCGACAGCGCCCAAATCGAAGTCGCGCAAGCCATTGTGGATCGGGCTGGCGGCCGGCATCGCCGTGCTCGCGCTCGCGGTGTGGTTGGCGCAGGAACCGTTGCGTGCATGGCTGCTGCCGGGTGACATCAACGCCCAGTTCGCGAAGGCGGAACTCGCCGAGCAGCAAGGCCGGCTGGTCGGCGAGGAACGCGACAACGCGGATGCGATCTACCGCGGCATCCTCGAGGAGGATCCCGACAACGAGCGCGCGCAGGCTGGACGCCGCAGCGTCGCCGAGCGCCTGATCCAGCGCGCACGAGCCGAACTGACCAACAACGATGTCGACGCCGCGCGCATCACCGCCACCCAGGCGCGCGAAATCCTGCAGGGCGGGCCCGACCTCGAGGAACTCGACGCGGACATCAGCAGCCGCGAAGGCAATGTCTCCGAGCTCGAATCGCTGGTGAAGCGCGGCAATGCCGCGCTCGAAGCCGGTCGTTATGCCGGGAGCCCCGACGCCGCACTGGAATTGTTCCAGGAAATATCGACCATCGATCCCGCCAACTCGTTCGGGATCACTGGCGTCAACGGGGCGCTCAAGGGCATGACGGACCAGGCCAACGACCTGCTCGACCAGGGCAAACTGGATGAAGCGGCACGCGTCATCAACCAGATCGAATCGGTCAGTGCCAACTACGGAATGCTGCCCGACCTGCAGCAACGCCTCAACGAACTTCGCGGCAGCTGATGCTCCACAGTCCCGGCAGGTCAGCCAGCGTCGCGATCTGCGCGAAGTCGCAGAGCTGATTCATCGACGAGGCAGGATGCTGGCGAGCGCGGTGCGCGCGGCCTCGAAGGAGAAGTGCGTGGCGACATTGGCCAGCCCACCACTTGCGAGCGTGTTCCAGAGCGTCTCATCGCGGTACGCGCGCACGACAGCATCCGCGAATGCCGCGGCGTCCGCGGCGACCAGCGCGGACTCGCCGTCCACGACGTGCATGCCTTCCACCGCAAGTGGCGTGGCCACCACCGGCAGGCCATGCGCCATCGCTTCGTTGATCTTGCCCTTGATGCCTGCGCCGTAGCGCAACGGCGCCAGTGACAGGCGCGAACCGGACAGCAACGGCGCCAGGTCCTCGACGAAGCCATGCACGACCACGCGGCTACCCGCTGCGGCGCACTGGTCACGCAACGCGTCCGGCATGCGGCTACCCACGATGTTCAGCACGACTTCGGGCAACGCCGCCGCGATGCGCGGCCAGATCTTGTCGATCAACCATTCGACCGCGTCGATGTTGGGTGTGTGCTGGAAGCCGCCGACGAACAGCAGTCCGTCGCGCTCCGGGAAAGGCAACCCGCGACCGACGACGTCGTGCACCGTGGCCAGTACCTCGATGCGCGCCTGCGGCACCATGCCGCGCAGCAGGTCGCGTTCAAACGGACTGACCACCAGGGTGATGTCGCAGCCGCGCACCAGCGCCAGTTCGGCGGCGCGCGTGCGCGCGGCCGCGCGCATGAGGTCGGCGCGTCCCTCAGAAAGCTCGGCCGCCCGCTGTTCGCGCAGGAAATGCAGATCCACCGTGTCGAAGATCACGGTGGCCTGCGGTGCGAACTCCCGCAGCAGCGGTACCAGGGGAGTGGCCACGCCGTGCCGGCTCACCAGCACCGTATCGAAACGCGCGCCGTTTTCCGCGAGCCATGCCGGAATGTCGTTGACCGCCGGATGGAAGAGGGCCTCGACGCCCAGTTGTTGCAACGCCTCGGTGTAACGTCCGTGGTGTGCGAGGTTTTCCGCGAAAAAGCTGATGCTGGCGCCGGCGTCGACCAGCATGCGCATCAGGTTCCACATGCGCAGCGAGCCGGCGTCATGGTCCGGCATCGGCGTGCAGGCGTCGATGATGAGGATGCGCTGGCGGGCGCGATGCTCGCGTGCGATGTCGATGGGCGTGCCGGGCGCCGGATGCGCTGCGAGCGCATCGCTCCAGCGCTGTGCGAATTTCGCCTGGTTGATGGGCTGGAAGCGCTTGGTGCCCTGGCTCGTGTCGGTGCCGGAACTGATGCCTTCGAAATGCACCACCACGGAGGCCGGCTGGTAGCGCACCTTGAGCCCCTGCGCGCGCACGCGCATCGCGAGGTCGGTGTCCTCGTAATAGGCGGGCGCGTACAACGGATCGAATCCGCCGAGATCGATCAGCAACGGGCGTGGCACGGCGATCGCGGCCCCGGAGCAATAATCGACTTCGCGTACATAGTTGAAGCGCGGATCGTCGGGGTTTTCGAAGCGACCGTAGTTCCAGCCCGACGCATCAGCAAACACGATGCCACCGGCCTCCTGCAGCCGACCGTCCGGGTAGACCAGCTTGGCGCCGGCGAGGCCGGTATCGGGGAACTGCACGAAAGTGTCGAGCAGCGCCGCGAGCCAGCTTGGCTGTACGGCCGTGTCGTTGTTGAGGAACACCACGAATTCGCCGCCTGCGCCCGCAAGCCCGGCGTTGCACGCCGCGATGAAGCCCGCATTCGTCGCCTGGCGATGCACGACGATGCCCCCGATCTCCGCCAGGCGCTCGCGGGTCTCGTCGGTCGACGCATCGTCGACCACGATCACCTCGAACGGCACCGTGGGATCGGCCGTGGCCGCGAGCGCACGCAGGCAAGTCAGCGTGTGCTCGAAGTGGTTGTACACCGGCACCACGACCGAAGCGCGCGGCGCATCGCTGCACGGTACGTCGAACGGCGCGAACGCATCCGCCGCCGGCAGGTCAAGAGGAATGGCCGCAGGCGCGATGCCACGCTGGCGCAGGCGCACGTGCGCCAGCGTGCCGAGCACGCCGCGGGTCGCCAGGCTGCGGCGCAGGGCGACCGCGCGCGCACGCCACTGAGCGGCGCGGAAGCGCAGCCGCGTGCGCAGTCGACGCAGTGCAACCGTCACCCGACGCAGCGGCGCCGTCACGCGCCAGGAACGACTGTGGAGCAGCTCGTCGATGCCTTGCGCCAGGGCCGCGCCCTGCGCACGTGCGCGCTGCAGTTCGCGGTCGAGCGCCGCGAGCGCCGCGAGCGCCTGCCCACGCTGGTCTTCCGCAACCGCCAGCTCCTTTCCGAGCGACTCCGCGCGTTCGCATTGCAGCTGCAGCTCGCGGCTGCGATCGCGGAACAGCGCATTGGTGCGCGCGACCCAGTCGGCGC